>CAZRHW010000129.1:0-4697 GCA_964599785.1 uncultured Bacteroides sp.
GGGTGGTTAAAACTTGTTTCAACCAGCGGAGGAAAATGATCAGAAATTCTATCCGGAAAATATATACCGGGACTTTACCAGATAATGAGATCATGCGACGAAGGCCTGAGCAGCTGGAAATTCACCATTTTGTTGAGATGACAAAGCAATTAGAACCTTTCATGTAAAACAAAATTTATATATTCGCAATCGATTTGACAACCAATAGATTATACAGATGCCTTTTAAACTTACAAGGGATTATATAAGTAATCTTAAGGAATTAATTGACCGGTATGATTCAAAGACTGTTTCAGAGCTGATCTCTCCACTCCACTTTGCGGATATAGCTGAAATTTTCAATGAACTCACCAGTGAGGAGGCCAGGTTCCTGTATATGTTACTTGATGGGGAAACAAGGGCTGATGTGCTGATAGAAATGGAAGAGGATGCAAGGGAGAGGTTTTTAAAGGCATTATCGGGAGAGGAGATTGCTAAACAGTTTATTACTGAAATGGATTCCGATGATGCTGCTGATGTCATCGGAGAATTATCTGAGGAGTTACAGGAAGAAGTTCTCCAGCATATCAAGGATGTTGACCAGGCGGGAGTGATTGTAGACCTGCTCAATTATGATGAGGATACCGCTGGTGGTTTGATGGCAAAAGAATTGATAAAAGTAAATGAAAACTGGAACATTCCCACATGCATCCGGGAAATGAGAAAGCAGGCTGCAGAGGTCGATGAAGTTTATTATGTATATGTGGTAGATAACGATAATGTACTGATGGGTATTCTTTCATTGAAGAAATTATTACTGGCAAGGAGAGATAGCAGAATAATAAATCTGTTTAAATCGGATATTATCTCTGTCAGAACGGATACACATAGGGAAGAAGTGGCAAATATTATGAACAAATATGATCTTGTTGTACTTCCTGTTGTGGATTCAATCGGGCGATTGATGGGCAGGATCACGATTGATGATGTGGTTGATGTGATCAGGGAAGAAGCCGAAAGGGACTATCAGTTGATTTCGGGTATTTCTGAGGATGTTGAACCTACTGATAATGTCATTATGCTTACCCGTGCCAGGCTTCCATGGTTGACCATTGGATTGATGGGAGGCATCCTTGCAGCACTTGTTTTAAGCAGTCATGAAGAAGAGCTTCGGATCTATCCGGAAATGGCTTTTTTTATTCCGTTGATCGCTGCAATGGGAGGCAATGTTGGAGTTCAATCATCGGCTATCATTGTGCAGGGGTTGGCAAGCAAAACGCTTGGTATTGAATCGACTTTAAGAAAATTACTTAAAGAATTATCTGTGGCATCTCTTAATGGAATGATCCTTTCATCATTGGCCTTTTTATATAACCTTATCAGACAGGAATCTTTATCTTTGACCATAACTGTCAGCAGTGCCCTGTTAGCTGTAATCCTGTTCGCTTCTTTTTTCGGGACTTTTATTCCGCTATTGCTCAACAAGTTTAAAATTGACCCTGCGCTAGCCACAGGCCCGTTTATTACCACCGTGAATGATATCATCAGTTTGTTTTTTTATCTGATGATAGGCAGATTGTTTTATGGTATTCTATCCTAAAAACTTGTGTTGATTGCTTCAACGGGGTCCATCCGTGCAGCCGACCAGGCAGGTGCAAATCCGGAGATCACTCCGATTATTGCAGAAATGGAAAGACCGAGGATAATATTGCCCATGGATAGGGTGATTTTAAATTCCCCGAGCAAATCGAGACCGGAAACCAGTGCCGTTCCTCCGAATACAAGAAGCAATCCTATAACGCCACCGGAAAGTGCAAGCAAAATGGCTTCGAAGAGAAATTGAAACAGGATAAAATATTTTTTTGCACCCAGAGCTTTCTGGATCCCGATCTGGTTGGTACGTTCTTTTACAGATACAAACATGATGTTAGCAATTCCGAAACCACCGACAAGAATTGAAAAAATACCAATAAAACCTCCGGCAATATTGATAACACCGAAAACCTGGTCCAAACCCTGGGATATCATGCTTGTCTGGTTCAGAGCGAAGTTATCACTGGCGCGGGGTTTTAACCTGCGATAAGACCTGAGTATCTGACGGATCTCATTTGCCAGTTCAGTATTTGTGATATCAGGTTTGGCTCTGACCCATATCATCGGACCGGCCCTTTCACTTCGTATGTCAATAAAAGTCCGGAGATATTGTACCGGCATGACAATGATTTCATCCAGGGAACCTCCACCGAAAACACTCATGCCCTCTTTACTAAAAACACCAACAACGGTGACCCGCCGGCCACCAATCTGGATTTGTTTTCCTACGGGATTTATGCCTTCAAATAATTTATCTGCGATTGTATATCCAATCACAACAATATTCTTACCACTGTTATACTCAAAATCAGTTAAAAACCTTCCTTTAGTAATCTCAAATGGGCGGATAACCGGGAATTCATTTGAGGCACCCCATAATTCGGTTCTCTCAATGGAATTATTCTTGTATTCTACCACTTTACTGCCAAACGCAAAGAAACAAACCGACTCGGCATATATCGATCGTTCCTGGATTGCTTTATATTCTTCGAATTTAGGAACCGGGCGGTTCCAGTATTGCCACCATTCATATTCCTGTCCTTCTTCCGGAGCCCAGGGCCATTTTTCAACATAGATAACGTTTTCACCGAATGATGCAAGACTTTCCCTGATATTACTTTCGAGGGAATCAATAACCGTAAAGACAGCGATAATGGCAAAAATACCAATTGTAATTCCCAGAAGGGATAACAACGTTCTCATTCTGTTTATGATAACGGCATTAAAAGCGAAAACTATACTTTCAATAACGAGCTTAATAATCTTCATGATCAGCAAGTTGAATATTATATAGATATAAAACGATCACGCCATGGAAGATGATTGATGCTGAATCTAAAAATATTTCCGGGATGTTAAATCCCCGCCGGAAATGTTTTCAATGTAAAAGTAACTATTTTTATACACATTTTTAATATCTTTAGAGAAATTAAAAATTTAATGTAAATGTCTGATATAAAAAGAATTAATACAGCTCTTGTATCAGTTTATGACAAAACGGGACTGGATCCTGTTATCAAATTGCTCTATGGATTATCTGTACAGATACTTTCAACGGGTGGCACAAAAGATTATTTAAAAGGTCTGAATATTCAGGTTACGGCTGTGGAGGATATCACCTCATACCCTTCCATTCTGGGAGGAAGGGTTAAAACATTGCATCCGAAAATTTTTGGAGGCATCCTTTTCAGGAGAGATCATCCCTGCGATGTGGAAGAAACCGCACAATATGATATTCCGGGAATTGACCTGGTCATTGTAGATCTTTATCCTTTTGAGGCTACTGTGGAATCCGGTGCAACTGAGCAGGAGATCATTGAAAAGATTGATATAGGGGGGATCACTTTAATAAGGGCTGCGGCCAAGAATTTCAGCGATGTCCTTGTCGTATCATCGAAGGATCAGTATTCCCTGCTTTTGCAGCTGCTGAAAGAAAAAAAAGGTGTAACTTCTCTGGAAGACCGGCAAAAATTTGCTACTGAAGCATTTGCTCTGAGCTCACACTATGATACTGCAATTTATAATTATTTTTCAAACGGCAGGCCGGAAGCATTTAAGCAGAGTATTTTAAAAAAACAGACATTAAGATATGGTGAGAATCCGCATCAGGAGGGATTTTTCTATGGAAATCTGGATCAGATCTTTGATAAAATATCAGGTAAGGAAATATCATATAATAACCTTCTGGATATTGATGCCGCCGTATCACTGATGAGTGAATTTAGTGAGCCGACATTTGCTGTGCTGAAACACAACAATGCTTGCGGACTGGCTACCAGGAAAACCATTCATGAAGCATGGGACGACGCTCTGGCCGGCGATCCTTTATCTGCTTTTGGTGGTGTCCTCATTGCCAACCGTGAAATTGATCAGGATACAGCCTCTGAAATAAATAAAATATTCTTCGAGGTTATTATTGCTCCTTCCTACCATGAGAAGGCTCTTGAGATATTGATGCAGAAAAAAAATCGTATTATTCTGATATTTAAAGGACTGCAACTATCTGCCAGGCAATTCAGGACATTATTGAATGGAGTAATTGTACAGGAACGTGATTCTAAGGCTGAAGTCAGAAAAGATCTCAAGGTGGTTACAAAGAGAGAACCGACAGAGGATGAGATCAATGATCTTTTATTTGCCAATAAGATCGTAAAGCATACAAAATCAAATGCTATTGTTCTGGTAAAGGGTAGTCAACTGGTTGGGGGTGGTACGGGACAAACATCCAGGGTTGATGCACTTAAGCAAGCTATCGAAAAGGCCCGGAATTTTAAATTTGATCTTCGGGGAGCAGTAATGGCCTCAGATGCTTTTTTCCCGTTTTCCGATTCAGTTGAAATTGCTCATAAGGCAGGGATAACTGCGGTAATTCAGCCGGGAGGTTCAATCCGCGATAATGATTCAATTGAATACTGTAACGCGAACAAAATGGCGATGGTATTTACAGGGATCCGGCATTTCAAACATTAATAATAAGGTTCATTAAAGAGGATCGTACCTCAAGATATTCTGATCATGTATATATTATCACTTAACCACTAAGGAGCACAAAGGATAACACAAAGGAGCACAAAGGATAACACAAAGGAGCACGCAAAGGATAACACAAAGGAGCACGCAAAGGA
>CAZRHW010000129.1:4797-6663 GCA_964599785.1 uncultured Bacteroides sp.
GGAGCACGCAAAGGATAACACAAAGGAGCACGCAAAGGATAACACAAAGGAGCACAAAGGATAACACAAAGTAACACAAAGGAGTATAATTTTTGACCCTGGTGTTGCTTTGTGATACCCCTGGTGTACCTTTGAGGGTAAATATCTCATTAAAAATCAGGCAGGATTTATAATAATGATCCGTTAAATAATAAACAAATCAATCATATTATATTATGCGCATTATTAACTTTGGGATTTTAAACTGATTAACAGGTACGAGAAATGGGAATTTTTTCATTTTTAACACAGGAGATTGCTATTGATCTGGGTACTGCAAACACAATTATTATCCATAATGATAAAGTTGTTGTAAATGAGCCATCTATAGTTGCAATTGAACACAGCACGGGCAGACTTATTGCCATAGGGGACAAAGCCAGACAAATGCATGGGAAGACGCATGAGAACATCAGGACTATCAGGCCTCTCCGGGATGGGGTAATTGCGGATTTTAATGCTGCTGAGCAGATGATTCGCGGAATGATCAAAATGATCAATAAAAAGCCACGTCTGTTTACACCATCTTTACGAATGGTCATCTGTATTCCATCGGGAAGCACTGAGGTAGAAGTACGAGCCGTGAGGGATTCCTCTGAACATGCAGGTGGAAGGGATGTATATATGATTTATGAGCCAATGGCTGCTGCAATTGGGATTGGAATTGATGTTGAAGCTCCGGAAGGCAGTATGGTTGTTGATATCGGGGGTGGAACAACTGAGATTGCGGTGATCGCTCTTGGAGGGATCGTTTGCAATCAATCAATAAGGGTTGCCGGTGATGGATTTACTGCTGATATCCAGGCTTATATGAGACATCAGCATAACATTAAAATTGGGGAACGAACAGCGGAAGATATTAAAATAGCTGTCGGATCTGCTCTTCCCGATCTGGAAAATCCGCCATCAGATTATATCGTCAGAGGGCCAAACCTGATGACAGCCATGCCTATTGAAATACCTATTTCATACCAGGAAATTGCTCATTGTCTTGATAAATCCATATCTAAGGTTGAAACAGCTATTCTGGCTGTTCTGGAACAAACGCCCCCGGAACTTTATGCTGATATTGTGAACCGTGGGATTTATCTTGTTGGAGGTGGAGCCCTGTTGAGAGGTCTTGACAAAAGATTTACCGATAAAATCAATATTACCTTTCATATTGCTGAAGATCCCATGCAGTCAGTTGCAAGGGGAACAGGCATTGCCCTGAAAAATGTTGATAAGTTTCCTTTCCTGATGCGATAAATACAGCAGCTAATACCAAAAGGCTGTACGGTTGAATAACCTTTGCCCTGTAACTCATGCCCTAAACCCTAACTCTTCTTAGCCTTAGCCTCAGCCTTCTTTAACATACAACTTGCAACTTGCATCTTGTTTTCTTAATTTTAGCGGGCAATCCACAATTTATGGTATAATCCATGAGGAACCTTTTGAGATTTATAATAAGGTATCACCTTTTTTTTATATTCCTCCTGATGGAGGGTCTGTCATTTACTATCCTGATTCAATATAACAGGTTCCACAGGGCAGGTTTTCTCAATATTACCAGGGATATACAGGGTTTTACATATACCCGGATGGGTAATCTGAAGAATTACCTTTATCTCAGAAAAATTAACCAGGACCTGGCAAATGAGAATAATCTTCTTCTCAATCAGCTTGATCATTACAAACAATTGGGGGTCAATTATCCTGCTGGAGCAGGCGATTCCCTGCCTGGCAGAAAATATACCTTCATTACTGCAAACGTCATTAATAATTCCGTAAATAAACAATATAATTACCTTACAATAAACAAAGGTAGTCATCATGGTATCCATCCCG
>CAZRHW010000130.1:0-6641 GCA_964599785.1 uncultured Bacteroides sp.
ACAATCAAGCTATTGAACAATTCACAAAAGCGATAGACCTTGCACCTGATTATGATGATGCTTATGTGGCCAGAGCCGATGCTTACGAAAAGATCGGGATGCTTGAAGAATCTGCTGCGGATTATGACAGGGCTTCCACTTTTCTTGAAAAAAGCACGGAGGTATTTTATCAAACCGCCAGATTATATTATTTACTGGGCGAATATGAAAAAGCGATAGAAAAGGCAGACATTTCAATTCAATTGAAAAAAACGAATGTTGATGCCTACACGATGAAGGCCATGATACTGGCTGCAATGAACAGGTTTGAGGAAGCGCTTGAAAATTGCAATACTGCACTATCGCTGAAGGAGACGTCAGAAAATTTCTATCTGAGAGGAATTGTAAACGAAAAACTGGGAAGATTTAATCCCGCCGAAGAAGATTACCTGAAGGCAGTGGGTAAGGATGGCAGGAATATAGATGCCTATATTGCACTTGCCGAGTTGCGCCTTCAACTTAAAAAGCTTCCCTTTGCACTGAATCATGTGAACAGGGCGCTTGAACTGGACCCGAATAATCGCCAGGCTTACCTGGTTCGCAGTAAGATCTATGTTGCACAGCTGGATTATCCCAAAGCAATAGATGATATTTCAAAAAATATATTAATGAATAATGAGGATGAGGAGATGTATTTTATCCGTGGTTGTTATTACCAGGGATTCACGCAGCACACGAATGCCATTAATGATTTTACGAAAGTGCTGATGCTTAATCCGAAAAATGCCGAAGCACTTTATAAGAGAGCTTATTCTTATGAACAGATTGCAAACTTCAAGGCAGCCATCAAGGATTATGAAGCCATGATGGCTTTAACAGGATATGATCCGGAAGCCCAGAAGCTTATGGAAGAGACACAAAAAAGGCTGTTTGAGCTCCACAGGGAGGCCAATACACCGGTGATCGAAATTCTTGATCCGAAGCCCAGGGATAAGGCATTACTTCAGTTTCCCAAGGGTTCAAAGATCATTACCCTGAAAGGCCAGATTGAAGATGAAAGCGATATCAAAGCCTTACAGATCAATAATCTCCAGTTTCCTATCGTAAGAAATGAGGAAACAGGTTTATATGAGTTCCTTGCTGCCCTGGATATTGAAGGAAAGGAAGATCTTTTAATCGCCGCAACCGACATCTATGATAATACCAGATCGGACAGGTATACCATTAATCTCACGGAAGTGGTGCCGCCTGAAGTTTATATTCTTGCCCCTTATGCATCTGATGACGGGCAGATATTCCTTGATTCCAATGATCCTAATATATATGTTGAAGGGAAAATTGAAGACGAAAGCCTGATAAAAAGTATTTTAATCAATGGTGTCCTGGCAAGTTATATTCCTGATGAAATTAATCCTTCATTTTCCGCAAACCTGGATATCATGAATAAAAATAAGGTCCTCGTCATAGCTGAGGATATTTTTGGGAACAGGACGGAAGCTGAATTTACGCTCAACCGTGAATCTGCCACCCTGTCTGAAAGCAATCCGATGGGAAAAACATGGGCGGTATTTATTGAAAATTCCGATTATGAAACATTCGCCAGCCTGGAAGGCCCGGGAAAAGATGTGAGCCTGATGAAAGCATCTCTTGTTAAATACCAGATCCATAATATTATCCATAAAAAAGATATGACAAAAAGTGACATGGAGAGATTCTTTTCCATCGAACTCCGGGACCTGGTAAGAAGCAACAGGGTTAATTCGTTACTGATATGGTATGCCGGGCATGGCAAATTTATCAATGAAACGGGATACTGGATCCCGACGGATGCAGAAAGGGATGATGAATTTACCTACTTTAATATCAATGCGCTGAAAGCTTCCATGCAATCATATGCCAGCTATGTTACACATACACTGGTTATTACAGATGCCTGCGAATCTGGTCCAAGCTTTTACCAGGCCATGAGATCAGACAACAAGGTAAAGAGTTGTGATGACTGGCAGGCAACAAGGTTTAAATCATCACAGGTCTTTTCTTCTGCGGGGTATGAGCTGGCTATCGATAATTCTCAGTTTACACGGACCTTTGCCAATTCTCTTGCAAATAATCCGAATGCCTGTATCCCTATCGAAAGTATTGTATCAAAGGTAACCAGTGCTGTAGTGAAAAATAACCAGCAAAAACCTCAGTTTGGAAAAATTGCAGGTCTTGAAGATGAAGATGGAACATTTTTCTTTATATCGAAATGATCATTGAATTTGCAAGAACTTTAAAGGCTATTCGTTCCGCGGGGCGAATAGTCTTTTTTATTGCCCTGTTGGTCCTCTGCGGAAAAGTGGGATCACAAACCTATTTCTTCGACCAGTACAGTGTTCAGCAAGGACTGGCACAATCAAAAGTATATGCCATCATTCAGGACAGGAATGATTATATATGGCTGGGTACGGATGGAGGCGTATCCCGCTTTGATGGTATCACTTTTGAAAACTTCACCAGTGAAAACGGGCTTGCAGTAAATGGGATCCAGGCTCTTCATGAAGATAGTGCAGGAAACATATGGTTGGGACACCGGGGAGGGGGGATCACCAGGTATGACGGGAAAATTTTTGAGAAACTTGAAATATTTTCCTCTTTTCTTGATAGTGATGTTACTTCATTCTCCGAAGATCAGGATGGAAATATCTGGATTACCACTGCAGGTGATGGTGTCGTATGTATATGGAATCCTGAGGCTTCTGCCGATGAACTGCAATACGAACATTATCTTGGTAAAAAGTTAAGTGACCAGGTATTTCAATCTTATACCGGCAGGGACGGGACATTGTATTTCATTACTGATATTGGAATAAAGATATTTAACCGGGATGATAATGATTTTGACCAGTTTCATATCGAGAAGATGCCGCTTTATTTCCAGATCATTACAATGATCGAAGACTCAAAGGGGAATTTCTGGTTTGGCACACATCACGACGGTCTTTATAAATATGAGGTTGAAAGAGATACATTTCTTTTTTATAATACCAGGGATGGATTAGGGGAGAATGTCGTCAGCTCACTTTTTGAAGATAGTAAAAGTAATGTCTGGGCCGGCACATGGGGTGGTGGTATTACACGATTAAAAGATGACAAGCTGATTACTTTTGACCTCTCCAATGGCATGACAGACACCAAGATCCGTTGTATTGTCGAAGACCTTGAGGGTAATATACTGATAGGGACAAATGAAAATGGCCTTGCCATCTTCAAGGGGGACCATTTTGTAACATACACAACCCATAATGGCATTATTGATAATCAGGTCTGGGCTGTATTACAGGATCGATCCGACAATTATTGGTTTGGCACAAACGCCGGAATCACTATTTATAATCCTTCCGCGAGATTATCCCGACAGTACAGTCATCTGACCTCCGAAAAATATGTTATGGGTAACCAGATCAGGTTTATCAAGGAAGATCTCAACGGACATATATGGATTGGGACAAATGATGCCGGCACCTTTGAGTACATCCCATCGACAGGCAGGTTAAATTATAGTTTTTTACTCAATTCATATAACAGGCAGGGCATTGTGAGTGCTATGGATATTGACAGGGAAAATAATTTGTGGGTAGGGACGATTGATGGACTCATTTTCTATGATATTGATAACAATCAAATACAAAGACTTACACAAATCCATGGTTTAGCCGGCTCCGATATCTCGGCAATTTATGCCGACTCCGGGGGCACGGTGTGGATTGGAGCCAGGGGGAAGGGATTGACCAGGATCACAGGTGATACTGCCATCCAGGTGAATCTCGGCATCAGTTTTACACCAACCTGTATCACAGAGGATCTTCAGGGATGGATATGGACAGGAACTGAAGGGCAGGGGGTTTATGCTGTGGCGGGAGATACGATTGCAGCACATTTTTCACGTCAGAATGGTTTGCTGGCCAGCCTGATCACCCTGGTTATTGCCGATGATCAGAATAACGTTTATTTTGGCACAAACAGGGGATTGAATAAATACTCCCGCGAGGAGAACAAAATTTATACATATACCGGGAAAAACGGATTTGTAGGAATAGAAACGAAGAATAATGCAGCTTTCAGGGATCATGAGGGGAATTTATGGTTCGGAACGGTGGCAGGTGTAACCAGGTATATTCCTGGTGTGGAGCACCGTTTATTTATCGAACCCCTCACGCATATCACGAGAATGAGGATCAACCTTGAGGAACGGGAAATGATACCTGAAATGAAGCTGAAATATACCGAAAATTCTATCATATTTGATTTTACAAGTATCTGTCTGACAAACCCTGATGCTGTCAGGTACCAGTTTAAAATGGAAGGTGCAGACATTGACTGGATGCCTGAGACTGAACAGACCACCGCTACATACCCTGCTTTAAAACCAGGTAAATATATCTTTATGGTGAAAGCCAGCAATAGTGATGGAATCTGGAATACAGAGCCGATAATCTTTGCATTTCAGATCAGGCCACCATTTTATCAGACATGGTGGTTTATCATGATATGTGTCATTGCCGGCGGTGCATCCATCCTGCTTTATATCAAGGTCAGAGAACGTAATCTGCGGCGTGAAAACAGGATACTGGAAGAAAAAGTCAGGGAAAGGACCGCGGTGGTTGTGGCCCAGAAAGAGGAGCTTGCACAGAAAAATAAAGATATTACCGATTCAATACGCTACGCAAAAAGGATACAATTAGCTATCCTTCCTCCTCAGATACCATTCAGGGATACATTTATCCTTTTTAAACCCAAGGATATCGTAAGCGGTGACTTTTACTGGCTGGATGTAATCGATGAAAGGGAATTTATTGCCGCAGTTGACTGTACCGGGCATGGAGTGCCGGGTGCATTCATGTCGATCATAGGACATAACATGCTGAACAAGATCATCAAGGAATATGGTATCACCAAACCTTCTGAAATAATGCAGTACCTGGATAAAGAAGTCAACAATACCCTGAATCCGGGAGATGAAACAAGTACCGTGAAAGATGGGATGGATATGACGTTAATTTGCTATAATACGAAGCGGAAGATACTTGAATTTTCCGGTGCATATAATCCGATCTATCTGATAAGAAAAGGTGAATTGATAGAAACAAAAGGTGACCGGTTTGCTATTGGGAGAAGTGTCGGGGAAATTACGGAAAAGAAATTTACCAACCATGAAATAGAGATCATCGGTGGTGACACAATATACCTTTTTTCTGATGGTTATGCAGATCAGTTCGGTGGTATTGGCGGGAAAAAATTCAAATCCGGGCCGATGAAAGAACTTATCCTGAATATTCAGGATAAAAATATGGATGAACAAAAAATGATCCTCGAAAGTACGGTTGAAGCCTGGCGGGGGAATATTGAGCAGATAGATGATATTCTTGTTATCGGGAGAAGGTTCTAACTCACTACCTGAGGGATTGTGTTACAACCACTTTTTCACGCAAAGTACACAAAGGAAAATGCCTCAAATGTCCTTAAATGCCTCAATTGCCTCAAATTAGCAAAATATTTAAATAATTATGTTTTGAGGCATTTGAGTGCATTTGTATTTTCAGGCATTTGTTTACTTTGCGATCTTTGCGGTAACTTTGCGAACTCTGCGTGAAGCCTTTTATTGAGGTTGTGACACATTCCACTTATTTTTATCGGTCTGACCTTTCGATATGTTTTGGCAAAGAAGTGGATTTATTTATGTTGGTGCATATTTTATTGCTGAACCATCCCATTCCGGTGCATCACGAATAGCATCCAGAACATCAGCAGGTTTTTGAATAACAACCCATAGGTTCTTGTGGATTTCCCTCATAAAATGTTGTTCGATCATCTGATCGAATAATTTTAATAACGGATCGAAAAAGGCATTAATATTTACGATTACTACAGGAGAGAGGATCTGTCCCAACTGTTTCAGCGTGATCATTTCAAGAAGTTCCTCCATTGTTCCAACCCCACCGGGCAAGGCAACAATGGCATCTGAATTTTCTGCAAGTTTTTTCTTCCGTTCGTGCATATCCCGGACTACAATATGTTCAATATCCGGATGTCCCCATCCCTGTTCCAGCATAAATCCGGGGATAACACCGGTTATTTTTCCTCCTTCCTTTATCATAGCATCAGCAAGGCGGCCCATCAATCCAACAGCACCACCGCCGTAATACACGTTGATTCTGTGGTGTGAAAATAGTTCACCCAATTCATAAGCTGCCTGAAGATAAACCTGGTCTACCTTCTGACTTGATGCGCAGAAAACTGAAATATTGGATACCATCAGATCAGAACAAAGCTTCGAGCTTGGCAACGAAGTTATTTTTCGGAACAGCCCCAACCTGTTTATCTGCAATCTCACCATTCTTAAAGAATAGAACTGTAGGGATATTACGAATCCCGAACCTGATTGTGGTTTCCGGATTGCTATCGACATCCAGTTTAGCCACAACTGCCTTATCTTTGTAATCTTCGCTGATCTCATCCAGCATAGGGCTAACCATCCTGCACGGACCACACCATTCAGCCCAGAAATCTACTATTACGGGCTTGTCAGACTTCAGGACAACATCATCAAAATTCTGATCGTTTACTTCTAATGCCATAATCTTGAGATTATATGATTAAATACATGAGGGTAAAAATAATTT
>CAZRHW010000131.1:0-6639 GCA_964599785.1 uncultured Bacteroides sp.
ATTGGCAGAATCATGCAAACCTGAAGAATTTAAGAAATTTTTGAATTTACATCCCGGACACACAGTTGTATCATATGTTAACACAACAGCTGAAATTAAAGCACTTTCTGATATCATCTGTACTTCATCAAATGCTATTCAGATTATTGAAAGCTTACCAGTTAAGGAAAAAATAATATTCGCACCTGATAAAAATCTTGGAAATTATGTCCAGGATATAACAGGAAGAAATTTAGTAATATGGAAGGGAGCATGTCATGTACATGAAGAATTTTCCCTTGAGAAAATATTAAAAATAAAAAAGAAAAACCCCGATGCAAAAATTATTGCTCATCCTGAATGTGAAAAACCAATTTTGCTTGTTGCAGATCATATAGGTTCAACAAATTCTTTATTAAAATATACAATAAATGATAAAGGGAAGAAATACATTGTCGTAACAGAGTCAGGAATTATACATCAGATGAAAAAAGCCAGTCCGGAAAAAGTATTTATTCCTGCTCCACCTGAAGATTCATCTTGTGCATGTAATGACTGTAATTTTATGAAATTGATAACTTTAGAAAAATTATACAATTGTCTGAAGTATGAAAAACCAGAAGTCACTGTTGATAAAGAAATAAGTAAAAAGGCAGTCAAATCAATCAAACGTATGTTGGAGATATCAGAAAAACTGGGATTATAATTTTATGGATCTGAAAAGAATAATATTATTAATATTAATTTGTTTATCATTTTCAAATAATACTCAAGGACAACAGGAAGAGATAAAGGATGGATATGTTAAGTTTTATTACCCGAACAACCAGGTTTCAAGTGAGGGGCTGATGAAAAATGGGAAACCTGATGGATACTGGAAGACTTATTATGTTACAGGAATCATAAAATCAGAGGGAAAAAGAACAAATTTCATGCTCGACAGTATTTGGGTATTTTATGATCAGAAAGGAGATACTACACAAAAAATAAGCTATATGTATGGGAAAAAAAATGGGTATTATATTACATACAGTTATGAGAATCTGAAGGAGGGTGTCGACACGGGAGTTGTAATATCAAAAGAACTATATATCAATGATAGAAAGGAAGGAATATCTTATTATTATTATCCTGACGGACATTTGAAAAGTGAAGTTTCATATGTGAATGGTAAAAAACAGGGATTAATAAAGGAATACGATGATAATGGCATGATCATTACCCTTATTTATTATCATAATGGCTATATAACAGACAGGGAAGAAATTAACAGAAGAGATAAATACGGCAATAAACAAGGTACATGGAAAGAATTTTATCAGGATGGAAAGGTTAAACAGGAAGAAGTATATAAAGATAATATACTGGACGGGCTTTATAAAACTTTTAATGAAAATGGAAATCTTACACTTGTTTTAAACTACCGTAATGGAAAACTGGATGAAGCATTAACCCAGGAAGAAATGAATGTTGAAATCAGAAATGAATATGACAACCAAAACAGGCTTATTGCAAGTGGAGCATTTAAAAATAATGTTCCTGTAGGTATCCATAGAACATATGATCAGGCTGGTAATGTAAATGGTTCAAAAATTTATGATGATTCAGGAAAAATCGTTTCAGAAGGAATCATTGATGAAGAAGGGAATAGGGAAGGAAATTGGAAAGATTATTATCACGACGGAAAAATAAGGGCTGCAGGAGTTTATCTGAAAAATCAGAGGTCAGGTAAATGGACATTTTATTATCACGATGGGAAAATTGAACAAACAGGAGATTATATAAGAGGGAAAACAACAGGGATATGGACATGGTATTATGATAATGGAAAAATTTCACGGGAAGAATCCTATTTCAATGGTAAAGAAGATGGCGTGATGGTCGAGTATTCACAAGAGGGAAAAATAATAACAAAAGGAGATTATGTTGAAGGCGAAAAAGAAGGGAAATGGTATTACAGGGTCGGAGATCATATTGAGGTTGGATCATATATTACTGGTTTGAGAGACGGAATATGGAAATATTTTTACAGCGACAGTACAATAAATTTTGAAGGAGATTATTTACAGGGAAATCCGGATGGGAAACATATACTTTACTATGAAAATGGAGTTGTGAAAGAAGAGAGATACTACATTATGGGTATTCGTGAGAAGAACTGGAAGAAATATGATGAAGAGGGTAACCTTACCATGACAATAACCTACCAGGATGACGTTGAAACAAGAATTAATGGTATCAAGGTAGAAATGCCTCAAAGAGATATAAGATTAATCCAATAATATTTCCTGATGGAAGATAATTTAAATATTATTTCAGGACTGATTACAGAGCAGGACAGGGAATTCGAGAAAAAATTGAGACCTCTTGATCTTACCGATTTCAGAGGTCAGAATAAAGTGGTTGAGAATCTTAAGGTATTTGTAACAGCGGCAAAACAGCGCAGGGATGCACTTGATCATGTTTTATTACATGGACCACCAGGATTGGGAAAGACCACGCTTGCACATATTATTGCTAATGAACTGGGAGTAAACCTCAAATTAACTTCAGGACCGGTGCTTGATAAACCCGGAGACCTTGCTGGTCTGCTGACCAGTCTTGAAAAAAATGATGTCCTGTTTATTGATGAGATTCACAGACTTGCCCCTGTCATTGAAGAATATCTTTATTCAGCGATGGAGGACTACAGAATTGATATTATGATTGATAAAGGTCCGGCTGCAAAATCTATACAACTTAAAATTCATCCTTTTACACTTGTTGGTGCAACTACCAGGTCAGGTTTACTGACCAGTCCGCTGAGATCAAGATTTGGAATTAAGTTTTTACTCGAATATTATGATGCGGGAAATCTGAAAAGAATAATTGAAAGATCTGCAGGAATTCTGGGAATTCCAATATCAGACGATGCTTCAAAAGAACTTGCTTCACGAAGCAGGGGAACTCCGAGAATTGCTAATGCCCTGCTAAGAAGAGTCCGTGATTTTGCTCAGGTTAAAGGTGATGGGAATATCAATATTGAAATAACAGAGTTTGCATTGAATGCTATGAATATAGACAAACATGGATTAGATGAAATGGATAATAAGATACTTACAACAATCATTGAAAAATTCAGGGGTGGACCGGTGGGTCTTAATACAATTTCTACTGCCGTTGGAGAAGAGGGAGGGACGATAGAAGAGGTGTATGAACCATTTCTGATCAAGGAAGGATACATCAAAAGAACTCCAAGAGGACGCCAGGTTACTGAAATTGCATACAAACATCTTGGGAAAAAAATGTACGGGGATGAAGAATTAAAATTTTAATATATTACTAATTTAATAAAATTCATATCGTGAAAGAATTAATAAAATCATCCGGGATCGTATTGATTCTTCTGGGCGTATGTTTATTGGCATATTCCCTGCTGAAAGGTCAAACTACAAATGTTTGGTTGATTACCAGTACACTTATGATTGTAGTGGGACTGTTTTCACATATTATGCTGAATAAATACCTGACATGAAAAAAGTATGGATTTCCCGGTTAATGGAAGAAACACTTTAAGGATCATTCATAAAGATTAGCTATCCTTATCAATGCTGCTTCTTTTAGAATAGCTATTTTTCTACCATTCAGATCTATTAATTGATCCTGTTTGAATTCAGATAAGAGGCGAATAACCGATTCTGTTGCTGTTCCAACAATATTAGCAAGCTCTTCACGGGTGAGAAATATCTGAAGTATTTTGTTTTCATCAAGCCCAAATTCATTTTTGAGATGGATTAAAATCTCTGCCAGTCTTTCACGAACTGTTTTCTGAGCGATATCGGTAATATATGCATTGGCTTCTCCAAGTTCACGGCAGGCCAGCTGCAAAAGTTCAAGGGAAAAAGTACCATTATTTTTTATTAATTCAACAAAGGTATGAGCTGGAATATAGCAAACTGAAGCATCTTCTATTACTTTGGCCGTGGTACAGGCAAGCTCTTTGCTGAGTACTGAACGAAAACCAATCAAATCACCCTTTTTAGCAAACCTGATGATCTGCTCCTTTCCATCAACACCGGTTTTGTAAACTTTAATAATCCCCTTTTGGATACAATAACAACCATTTATACGGCTCCCTTCATAATAAATAACCGTCCCTCTTTTAAAACTATCTGAATTTTTTTCAAGGTTGAGCTTGTCAAGATCCTCTTTTGTGAGATGTTTAAAAATAGAAGAAGATCTGATATAACAATCATCACCACAATTAAATTGGATATTGGTTTTCATGATATGAAAAAAATCCCGGGAAACAGATTTGAATATTTTGGGGATCAATTATATTTAATCCCTAATTTTGTAAAAATAATCAAATATTTAAATATCTAAAGATATGATAGAATCGGTAAATATTAAATGGATTGATAATATGGCATTTGAAGCAAATGTTATGGGTTATAAAATAATGATGGATGCAGATCCTGAATTTGGAGGGCAGCAGCGGGGAACAAAACCTAAGCCACTTATGCTTGTTGCACTTGCCGGATGCACGGGAATGGATATAGTCTCACTGCTTAAAAAGATGAGGGTCGAATTTAAATCACTCAATATATTGGTGGAAGGAACAACTACTGACGAACATCCCAAAAAATTTACTAAAATGATAGTTACTTACCAGATAGCGGGCAAGGATATTGATAGAAGCAAGGTTGAAAAAGCTGTTGATCTGAGTAAAGAAAAATACTGTGGTGTAAGTGCTTCTTATCAGGCTTCAATAGATATTGATTACAGGATAGAATTAATAGATGAATAGTAGATATAACGTGTTGTGTTATTGAATAATGTAAATTATTAAATATAACCTTGATTATCAATATCATCGTCTTAAGTAGCACAATGCGTTAGATATAGAAATAGCAATCAGATTAATATGATGCAATGAACTGTTCCAGAAAACGTTTGTCATTTTCAAAATAAATACGCAGGTCATTGATCTGATATTTTAACATCGCAATCCTCTCAATACCCATACCAAAAGCAAACCCGGTGTATCTGACAGGGTCAATACCACAAAACTCAAGAACATTCGGATCTACCATTCCACACCCCATAATCTCAAGCCAACCGGTATATTTACATACATTGCAACCTGTACCGTTGCAGATACTGCATGAAATGTCCATTTCTGCGGATGGCTCGGTAAAGGGGAAATATGATGGACGAAGACGGATTTTAGTATTATGACCGAACATTTCACGTGTGAAAAAAAATAAAGATTGTTTCATATCGGCAAAAGAAACACCTTCATTGATATACAAGCCTTCAACCTGGTGAAAAATACAATGAGCCCTGGCAGATATTGCCTCATTTCTGAAAACCCTGCCGGGGGAAATGGTACGAATTGGCGGCTTCTGACTTTCCATAACCCTTACCTGAACGGAGGAGGTATGTGTCCTTAAAAGAATATCCGGATCCTTCTGAATGAATAAAGTATCCTGCATATCCCGGGCAGGATGATCTTTGGGAAAATTAAGGGCGCTGAAATTATGCCAGTCATCCTCAATTTCAGGGCCTTCAGATACAGTAAATCCTAATCGGGAGAAAATATCAATGATTTCATTCCTTATAATTGAAACAGGATGTCTTGAACCGAGGGGTAAAGGTTCCCCGGGTAATGTTAAATCATGTTCCTCAGGAATTGAATCATCAGAACGAAATTTTAATTCAATTTCAGACAACTTATTAGTAGCTAAAATTTTAATTTCATTAAGCTGCCGGCCAATGTCTTTTTTGTTTTCTGACGGAATATGCCTGAATTCATCAAATAACTGTGCTATAATACCTTTTTTACTGAGATATTTTAATCTGAAAACCTCGGAATCCTTCTTTGAGGATGCCTTGAATGATTTGATTTCAACAATTAGCTGGTTTAAACGTTCAATTATCATCATGGTATTATTAACAGGCAGTTTGATAAAAACTAAGTGTCATTGAATATATATTATTTTGTAGAGCCCTGCCGGAGTAAGGCTCTACTCATTCCTGATTTTATATGTTTAAGATTTATTGGCAAAACATGTTTTCACTATTTCACTAATATAATTTAATTAAGTACTTTCATTTTAATACTTATGTCCTCCAGAGGCCTGTTGTTTTTATCTGTTGGGACAGATGCAATACGGTCAAGAACCTCAAGACCGGAAATTACTTCACCAAAGACAGTATAACTGTAATCGAGATGTGGTGTCCCTCCTATTGTTGTATATACTTTTCTTTGTTCTTCAGTAAATTTGATATGTACATGTTTTTGCTCCATTATGTCAAGGTCATGATCGGTGAAAATCCTACCCTGTACGACATAAAATTGTGAACCGGAAGAAGCACGCTCGGGATTTATATTATCACCCTGCCTGGCGGCAGCAAGCGAACCTTTCTTATGATAAAGATTCGGATAGATCTCGGCAGGTATTGTATAACCAGGATCACCAAGCCCAAGCATCTCACCGGACCTGGCATTTTTAGATTGGGGATCACCAGACTGGATCATGAAATTATTAATGACACGATGAAATAACTGGTCATCAAAATATCCCTCCCCGGCCAACTTGACAAAATTATCACTGTGTAAAGGAGTTTCTTCATATATAATTACCTTCATGTCACCAAAGCTTGTACTTATAAGTA
>CAZRHW010000132.1:0-6623 GCA_964599785.1 uncultured Bacteroides sp.
ACCCCACCAGAACCAGTCACCGTTCATTTCATGGTAAGGCCTCCACAGAACAGGCACATTCGCTTCCTGTAGTTTTTTCAGGTAAAACGCAACTGAATCGACCTGTGCAGCCCACCGGTTGTACAACCTTGTCCCCGGTGTCAGGATTTCTTTGAATTGTTCATCCAGTAATTGTCCCTGTACACTGGCCAGTGAATCGGGAGCCACCGGCCCCCGGGGCTGGAAAGTGACCGGTTCATCAGCTGTTGGCGGTACTGCATGCCAGCAGATTGTGATAATTGATCCTTTGTTGTGCTGCCTGATTGCTTCCTTAACAATATCGGGCCTGGCCAGGTATGAATCGGTATCACCATCTTCGGCAAAACCCATGTCCGTACTCCATATAGCAGGGGTCTGACCGATGTATTTAGCTGCAAACCGGCTGTTCCGGTCTTTGGTGTTCGGATAATTGTGCTGGCCGGTAAGTGTGTATTTACCTGAGATCCTGTAAAACAGGTCGAGCAAAGCCCTGGCTTCAGGTGTAGCTTGCGGATTAACAGGATCAGTTGCCATTACCCAATTATATGTAGTGACAATTAATGCTGTAACCACTGCTCCCTTAATTAACGATTTAAATTTCATGTTGTTTTAGGTTTTAATCTTTTAAATATAAGTCTTTTTATAAAAGTATTAAATTTTTTGCCAAGGCAGATAGCTGTTGGTTTTTAACAGGACCTGTGTCACAATTTCAATTTATGGGTTCAGGGAAATAGCGCCAGGCAAACTTGAAAAACACAATAGGTTGAATATTTGATAAATAAAATACGATTATATTATTTAAAGGGATGATATTTTGCATGACTCTCCCCCAAACCCCCTCTCTACAAAGGCAGAGAGGGGGAACACAGGGGGGTACTACTCGTAGATTATTAGTAAATACCTGTGATTGTATATTAAGAAATAAATATTTTCAATTAAATATTGATATTGATCCCTCCCCTCCCTGCATTGTAGGGAGGGGAGGACAGGAGGGGAGAGTCATGCAATCTTGATAAAAAGATTTTACGACTCATTTTAAACATAATCTCATTAAAAGAGTATCACTTAAAATAGCACTTATGTATAAAGAGTAGCCCCCGAAAGGCAGAGGACTTACCACCTTTCAACTTCCGGAGAAGCCTGCCTGCCGCCAAGGCAGGGTGACAGGGGATGGGGTGAAGTTACGACTTACATTATAACTCATAAATTAAACCCCGATATTTCAACAGCCGGTTTTTCGCCACGCGTATCCACATCCTTTAATTTCATTGAGATAACCTTTTCTTCGCCGGGCATCAGGAATATATAATTATCGCTGTAAAATACCGGCAGGATTCGTTCTCCGCTATTTTTACCCACAACTTTCAACCGGACCATTAGGACAGGATGTTCCGAAGTATTATTCAGCGTGGTTGTAAGGGTCCAGTCTGATCCGGATTTTTCAACTTTTGTACTGTTCTTCAGTTCAACCATAGGCAAATCGCGGAGCGCCTGGTAATTGCCATCTTCCAGCCCGCGCCAGTAGAAATTCTCCGATATGGTTTTATCTCCTTCTCTTAAAGTAAGTTTGATAAAATGTACAGATGACAAGCTTTGGGGGAATTCCAGTTTAAAACATGTTACAGTTGAATCTTCTTTGATATCGAGCCCTGATTCTTTTTCCCACTGCACCGATCCATCCATATTTATCAACTGTGCCTTTGCCGTAAGCCCGGTCCTGTCCCTGCCATTATAGTTCACGACTTCAATTTCGTCCCAGACAGGATTCCTTTGTATATGAACCGGTTCGGATGCTTTTTTACATCCGAAGTATGCTGCGGTGGGTTCAAAATAATAATCGTATGTCTGCCATACCATCGATGGCCATGCCGGGTGGCTCATCCACAGCAGCAAGCCCTTCCGGAACAAACTCCGTCCTTCAAACATCCCACGGTATCCGTCATAATTTATCCATTGGGCCAGTTCAGTAAATTCTTTGACGTTTTCGGGGAGGCCGAAGCCTTTCTCGATCATCTGGTTAAAAGAGGCCGCCCCCTGGGCACCCTCCAGGCAATAATCGTGCAGGCCCCACTGACTGTTTTGCGGCCACAGGGCAGACTCAGGCAACATCTGTTTCATGCTCTCGTAGGTCATAACATTTGGCATACCCCTTTCACTATGTAATTTATTATATCCATACAACAGGAAATAGTCCCTTGGCGGTAATGCCCTGTAAGGCCCTCCACCACTTACAGTTCCAAATGAGGAGTTGGAAATATAATGGATGCCGGGGTGAATTTCCTGAATCATAGCCCGCAATGAAGTATCCAGCACTTCCGGTGGATTCCCTTCGTTCCGTCCGACATATATAGCAATGGAAGGATGGTTTCGTATCCTTTTTATCATGTCTTTTCCATTTTCCAGAAACATTTCCGGATTATTCGGATTCGGCCCGTCAGCCGGATTGGCCAGCCAGAAATCCTGCCAGACCATTATCCCGTGACGGTCACATGCTTCGTAAAATTCATCGTCGCCTGTTTGTCCCACCCAGTTCCGGATCATGGTAAAGTTCATATCGGCATGATAGGCAACGGCAATATCATACTCCCTTCCACGATAGTTAAGGTTCGACTCAGGGAATCCCCAGTTTCCGCCACGGCCAATGAAGCGCCTGCTGTTAATATAAATGCTCAGGATCTGGTTTTCTTCAACGAAAGCCATCTCGCGAATTCCCGATTTAAATGCTGATTTATCGGAAACTACACCTTCGGTGGTTTTAAAAACCAGTTCAACATCGTACAGATAAGGTTCACCATAACCCCTGGGCCACCAGAGTTTCGGATTTTCAAAATGTAATGAGGGATGGGTTGAAGGATTCAGTTT
Organism: uncultured Bacteroides sp.; assembly: GCA_964599785.1. Taxonomy (GTDB): domain Bacteria; phylum Bacteroidota; class Bacteroidia; order Bacteroidales; family SM23-62; genus LJUQ01. The sequence goes on from CAZRHW010000132.1 coordinate 2,881, forward strand.
TACCACCTTTGATGCTGACGGTTCAAGCGAAACTTCTTCTTCAAACTTTATATCACCGTATCTCCCGGATAAAATCCCGGATACTGCTTCTGCCTTGTGGTTCTGAAGTATTACTTCAATGTTTATATCGGCAGCAGTTGTATCAGGCAATGCAAGATCGGTAAAGACAAACGGATCTTCAATGGTTACAGCACCGGTTACCTTTAGAAATACATCGTTCCAGATACCAATGTCCCTTCCCCTGATGGTTGGTATCCAATCCCATCCTATGGATGCATGGTAAGTCGGATTATCAGCCCCCAGGATTCCCCCGTTCTTGTCGGGACTTAACGCCGTTTGTTCTTTGATGACCCCGATGTTGTCATTTTTTATGATTAACACAGCAATCGCATTTTTCTGTCCCGGGATGATAAGATCTGTTACATCAAATTTCCCGCGAATAAATGCGCCTTCTATTCTTCCTGTTTTTACGCCGTTCACGAAAATGTCGGCTTTCCAGTTGATCCCGTCGAAGTTTAAAAATATCCGTTCTCCTGTAAAACCTGATGGGACCTCAAACTCATTTCGGTACCAGAAATCGGAATTAAAAAATGACTCGGAAATCATCAACTGGTTATCGCCAAAGTTTGGATCAGGCAATGCACATGCGTTCCAATAACTGACCAATGCAGTCCCCGGCACTGTTGCCACAACCCAGTCGTCATTTTCAAATCCGGGTTGGGAAATGCTTTCACCTGTAGCGGTTACTTCTGAAATCCGCTGGATTTTCCAGTCTCCTCCGGTTAAATCCATCCGGTTATTTGATATTCCCGGACTGGCTTTTGGTATGGCTTTCATGCCACCTGTACCAAATACTTCCAGCTCACTTAAAATATAGTTTTTATCCAGGGCAGCTTCAGTCATCAGAATCTTTACAAAACGGCCCTGAGCTTTTTCATCAAGGGTTATATCGTCAATCATTTCTTCATTGCCGGGAAGTGCAACCAAGTCACTCCAGCTCGCGGCATCCTCAGAAACCTGAATGAGCCCTTTGGTGGCTTTATTTATCCAATATAATTTAATATGGTCGAAGGCACTTGAAACGCCCAGGTCTACATATACCCACTCCTCCCCTGTTCCGGCACTCATCCAGGCACTTTTAAAATGATGGGATGGAGCCATTTTCATCTTTGTATCATGATGATAAAAATCCAGGTCACCGAAACTCCAGCTTTCGGCACACCTTGCCGACATAGCAATCCTGTAATAGTGGTATACAACCGGTTTACTGAACTCAAACGACTGGTTTATCATCCTGGTATTCTGTGGCATCCTGAAATTAAATGCGAAGGATGGCCTTGGAGCGTCCGGACCATCGCCATAGGGACCGGCAAAAGGATTCGAAGGGCGGCGTCTTGTCGAGTCTCTGCGCTGCCGTTCCATATCTGCCATCATCCTGGCAAAGGGATTCGGCCTTTCACGCCCCGGAAAACCAACACCCTTAATTTTTCCCAGTTCATCCCAATTCACTCCATCATCAGAGCCGTAACATGCATATTGCCAGCCTCCGGGCTTTTTATCATCATAGTTAAGACTGCCATTAAGTAATATTTTTGTGATCTCAGGAATTTCCACACCCCGGCTGAGTTCAAACTGAATCCATATATCGGCACCTTCAATGCTTATGGCCGTAATGCTGTTGTCATCGAGCAGCCATTCTCTTTCATTCTTTGGAAGTACACCCTGATTGGTAGAGAGTGACACCCAGTCGGGCATTTCATCCGTGATCATTCCGTCGGTAACCAGCTGGGCAGTCAGGTTGTAATCGTAACTCGATGAATGATATGCCGGCCTGAGCCAGGCAATATTTCGGTAATTTTCCTGATCAATGATCAGATCAGGTGAAAAATCCTCTGCCAGATTGCCGGGGTAAATACCTACACCACGCGTATAGTAATCACCTCCTTTTTTGCATCCGGATAAAAGAATCAATATATATATGATTCCTGTAAAAAATGATACTGCCCTTTTTGATTTCATAAGCTGGAATTTTAATATTTGCAGGTTTATTATTAAATATTAATGAGCTTAATAATTCATAAAAACAAAACAGACCAACAATCTGATTTTACATTCATCCGGGTAGTTACTGCCGGACGAATTTTGCGCTATTCTCCATCAAAGCTTTTAGAGATTTTTTATACCATTCTGTCTGCAGATCAGCAATTTTCTGCACTTCACTTTAAAATTGTCATTTCGTAAGGCAGACTCATGCAAAACATCTAACAAAATACAAAAAATAATGATGCCGTATCTTAAAATATTTTATCAGAATAGAATAACTAAGGTAACTATGAGTCCACTCCGAAATGTTAAATAAATGAATAATGCCACCAAGACACAAAGGCACTAAGTCTCACAAAGAATTCTATTTCAATAAGTTCCATTTTGTGTATCTTGGTGTCTTGGTGCCTTGGTGGCGAAAACATTACTTTTCGGAGTAAACTCAATTATTCATAATTTAACGTGAGTTCAACATATTACTATGTAGAACACATATTAATTTATAAATCCCGGTAAATTCTTATTTTTATCAAAATAATGATCTATTAATATCTTTATTCAGAATTATTATTCTAATTACAATACATTGATTTATAATAACTTGGTACCTGTAACTTGCAACCTGCAACTTGCAACTTGAGTTAATTATTACTCTGATATATATCATTAACTTGTGAACTATGACGTATAACGTATAACATATAACCCATAACCAGCAACTCCTGTCAATTAAACATAAATACCATGAAAAACGACTCACGCAGAAATTTCCTGAAAAAGAGCCTGGTTGGCTTTTCAGGTGCGGCCCTGCTTCCGGGCACCATACATAAAGCATATGCCGGATCTGTTAACGGGTATTCCGGCAGTGACCTCCCAACCCGGATCCTTGGCAACACTGGAATCAAAGTACCGGTTCTCAGCATGGGTGTCGAAGGAGCTTCTGCTGCCGGCATTATAAAAGCCGCTTATGAAACCGGTATCAGAATGTTTTTCTCAGCTACCTATTATGGAGAAGGGAACAACGAAAAATTGCTCGGAGATGCTGTTAAAGATTTTCCCCGTGACACTTTAATTATTGGCAGCGCGGTAATACCTAAAGGAGTCGACCACAGAGGGGGAATTTATACCGGAGAATCAACCTATGAAGCCCAGATGAAAACAGCCGAAGATAGTCTCAGAAGATTCGGGATGGATTACCTGGATTTCATGTTGCTTCCTTATGCCGGAAAGAGGGAATCGGTATTCTTCGAACCCTTGCTCAGAGCCATGGAAGATCTTAAAAAACAGGGTAAAACAAGATTTGTCGGAATCGCAACACACAGTTTCCAGGATGAAGCTATCAGGGCAGCAGCTGATACCAGGGTGTATGATGTGGTCATGCCCGGTTATAATTTCCGGGGAGATAATCTGCAGGAAATAAACAATGCCATTACCTATGCTGCCGGGGCAGGTATCGGATTTATCGGTATGAAAGCTCAGGCCGGAGCCTTCTGGGACAAGGAAAGAACACAACCAATCAATTCAGACGCCGCCCTCAAATGGGTCCTTCAGAATAAAAATATCAGCTCTGTCGTCTCAGGAATGACAAGCTTTGGTGAACTGCAAAAAAATATTGCATTGATAAAAGGAGATATTAATCTAACCGGCGACGACATGAAAGATCTGAAACTTGCCTTAAATGATGTCTCTCCCGGACTTTA
>CAZRHW010000133.1:0-6571 GCA_964599785.1 uncultured Bacteroides sp.
GGGTGAAGTTGACTAAAAAGAAGGATGGAAGGGTGGGTGAAATGGATACTAAATGGCAGTTTGGAGGGGGGTGAAGTTGACTAAAAAGAAGGATGGAAGGGTGGGTGAAATGGATACTAAAAGGCAGGTTGAAGGGAGGTGAAGTTGTTAATGAAACAGGAGGTTTACCTGCATGCCGGAACGCCAGTGCAAGCAGGGAGGTGGGTGAAATCAGAGAACAAAACTCAGCTTCAGTGTAATATTCCTTGGAGGATAAATATCACCAGGCCTGGCCATATACTCCCTGTTAAAAATATTTTTCATGATCAGGGCCAGTGAGATATGTTTTGAGATATCGAACAAAATCCTTGAATCAAAAACTGAATACCCATTATTATGTTTTCCCCAGTATCCGGGAAATCCTGGCAGGATAAGCTCCCCGAATAAGGGATCAAGGAAAACCTGATCAATGTTCTCTATACGGCTGTTATAAATAAATGTTAATCCTGCCATTAACCGTTTGTATTTCATCTCTGCATCGGCTTTTACGGAATGCCGGTTGCGGTATTTCAGAAATTTATCTTCAGCACTGGCAGTATCCGGCAAATTCAGATCTATTGGATTGATATAAGTATAGCCGGCAGTAAGTGAAAAAGGTAATCCGAACAGATCACCTGATCCTCCCATTGTAAGATCAATCCCCGATATTCTCGCATTGCCGACATTCAGAGCTTTGAAGCCAATATCATCAAAAGTCGGAACCTGTCCGGGTGGTGCATAAATACCAAAGGTAAATTCTATCATTTCCTTGTACTCGGTCAGAAAGGCGGCTAAATCAATAAAACCGTTCCATTGGCTCACCGTGAATCCCTGTTTGATGCCAATTTCAGTGCTCCACCCTTTTTCTGATTCAAGCCCGGGATTAGGAAAAATATTAAGGGAGCCAACAGTAGTCTGGGTATGTTTTTCTGCAATGGAAGGGAACCTGTATCCCTGCCCGAATGAAACCCTCAGGTATGAATATTCTGCTGCCTGAAAGTTCAATCCTGTCCTGAAAACCGGACTTGAATATTCCACCCCGCCATCGAGGGTATATCTCTCAAACCTGAGACCGAGGGAAATACTGAGCCTGTTCAGAGGTTTTCCATCAAACTGGCTGAAAACAGCTGAATTAAAACTGTTGTGATCTCCAAAGAGATTCGCATGGATCTTTGACCATGTAGCTGAGATTCCTGATGTCCAGTCATATTTCCGGCCGAATCTCTTATGGAATTTATACTCACCGAAAAATAATCCTGACCTGTTATTTTTATCCGGTACTTCCGGGAAGTTATTACTGACATGAAAGAACCGGGTTCTGATACTGTGCTGGGAACCCTTTTTACCCTGATAGATAACAAACGGATCAATATTAAATCTGTTACCGTCCAGCGAAGAAACAGCATCTGAAGCCTGTCTGTACGCACCCGAATCGGCGTTCATCCAGATAAGAAAATCGGTTTTCCGGAGGAGCATGCTGTTCAGGTTAAATCCATATGACAATCCTTTTACTTTGGGATCTCTGTAATTCAGATTGATATTCAATCTTGCTCTTTTTTCATTTTCATTTTCCCGGTAACCTTCATCAGTAAATACATTAGCGCCTGTTACCATATCCAGGTTCCTGATTTTACGGGAATGAGAAAAACTCAGTCCGGTAAACAAAGGTGTCCTGTCCCACCAGATCAGTTCCTTTCTTTGCGGATGAAGATAAATGCCATTAAAAATGTTTATACGGGTTTCAGGTTTTCCTGCCGGATAGGCCGACCTTATATTGAAAACTCCATTCAGGGCGGAAGATCCGTATAAAACTGATGAGGCTCCCTTGATTATTTCAATCTGGGATATATTTTCAACAGGAAGGTAATCCCATTTGATATCACCGGCATCGGCAGATACCAGGGGCAGATCATCAATCAGGACCAGCACACGGCTCCCCGCACCGTAACTGTAACCACTCCCGCCCCTGATACTGGGTTGACCGTCCATCACTTCCACACCGGGTGTCTGACGGATAACCGATTCAAGGGTTGTTGCATTGGTGTGATCAATCCGGTCCGGTTTAATGATCTCCAGGGATACCATCACATCTGAAAGCTTCTGTTCATACTTCCCTGCACTTACAACGACGACATCAAGAAAAGTATAGGATCGCTTCATCCGGATATCAGTATGGATGGTATCACGGTTGTTAACTTCAACAGTTAGTTTCTTCGTTTCATAACCTATATAACTGTATGTAAGGACTATTTTGTTACCCTTCACATTTATCAGGTAATAGCCCTTGTTGTCAGTAATCGTTCCGTTCCCGTCTTGAATGATAACACCTGCCCCGATGAGCGGTTCATTGCTCAGTGAATCGGTGATGCTACCCATGATAACCGCAGTTTTCTGTGCAGAAGAAAGAGAAATAACTGCATTCAGAACAAGGATGAGAACATATTTTTTCATATGTGATTCATCCGGTTTATATATAGATCAGGTTTATGAAAAAACGAATGGAATAAAAAATAATCATTTTAACCAACCGCACCAGCCAGGAACCAGAAACAAGCAACCAGAAACCATTATTCCACTTCAACGGTTCTGCTTCCCCTTCCCCGTGTATCAAAAGCCTTCAGTTTCACTGTACCGGTAACACTCACCGGTTTTTCATAAAGAGTTGATTTGGTTGTGGGCTCAGAATCATCGGTTGTATACCTGATATCCAACCCGGGAAATGTAATATTTGCATATAATTGTCCGTCCTGAATGACAGCTCCCGGTGGTGATATCCTGTAAGCGAATCCCCCAAAGATATAATCCAGTCTTGGCAGCTCACGTTGTCCGACTGAATTGGCAAAAATATTCCAGCCTTCATCGATAGCCTCGATCCTTTTACCTACATCCGTTATGGATCCCCATTTAGCCTGTCCGGCCCATGCCCTTTCTGCCAGTCCTATCATTTTAGGCAGGTATAAATATTCCATCATATCCTGCCCCTTAACGGTTTCGCTCCATAATTGTCCCTGCAGGCCAAGAATATTTTTCCTCGCTTCAGGTTTCAACCTTTCCATACCTTTAAATTCAATATCCGGATTCAGGGGCTGCCCCTCTGTATTGGTGAATGATGATTTGTAAATATCAAACGGAACAAATTCAAATGCTTTGCGCGTATCTACAAAGCCTCCCCAGTACAATCCCGGTTCTTCAGGATGGTGATTATATGCCAGGTCAAAATAATAATTTGTCACATTACACAGAACAACCGGGTATCCTCCGTTTGCAAGCCTGTAACCCAGGTCTGTGTTCCCCCACAGACTGTTCCAGACATAGGGTAATACCCGGCGTCCCACAAATTCAGGATTGGGTTCCCATGCTCTCCGTCCAACAGTTTTCATTGCCACCTCTTCCCAGCCTGCGGCAACCAGGTTATGTTCTTCAAATATCTTTACGAGGCGACCGAAAAAGTAAGCCTGCAAATCCCCCGCACTTCCTATCGAAGGATTATCCAGGAGGAACTGAGCACAGATGGGTGATCCCTGCCATACACCACGTGGTACTTCATCACCGCCTGTATGAATGGTAGTCAGCGTAACATCTGCCTCTTCATACATTTGAATAATATCCTCCACAACTGTTTCATAAAAGCTGTAAACAGATTCTTTACAGACACATACAACATTATCGTTATAGTTCTGGGCGGATGAATATTCTGATGTATCTGACGGATCGATGAGCCGGAATTCCTCAGCTTCCATTTGTTTACCTTCCGCCATCAGCCTCCTGTACCGTACTTCCATTGCCTTAATTGCTGCCCTGGCGTGCCCCGGCATGTTAATCTCCGGGATCACCTCAATATGATGATACTCAGCAAACCGCAGGATCTCGATAAAATCCTCACGCGAGAGATAGCCACTCCCGTGAGAAGTTTCAGGATCTGCAAAAGGTCCGGAACCGTATGCAGGCTGGAGAAAATTCGTATCTTTTGAAGCATATCCACGATAACCTCCTATGTCCGTCAACTCGTGCAGCTCCCGGATCTCAAGCCGCCATCCTTCATCATCGGTAAGGTGCAAATGCAAACGATTAAGTTTATAGTACGCCATGACCTCTATCATTTTAAGGATACTGCTCTTACTGTTAAAGTTCCTCGCCAGGTCAAGGTGCATGCCCCTGTATCCAAATGCAGGTGCATCTGAGACAAAGACTGCATCTATTTCAATCTCAGTTTGTGGTTCACGGAAAACTCCAACAGGAACCATTGCCATAAGACTCTGGATACCATAAAATACGCCTGCAGCATCACTACCGGTTATGATCACGCCCCTGTCTGGTGATGATTCTAATTTATAGGCTTCTGCCTTTTTACCGATTACTTCCATATCCGCAACCTTCAGGTTAATAATCCCGGGGCCACTGACAGAGCTCTTCATCGTCATCGGTGCTTTAACCATTAATTTTTCAAGGGAACCGGCAAGCATCTCTGCTTCATGGTCCAAACCTTCTTCGAAATGGATCATTAATCCTTCACCAAGGAGAACCTTCCCGCCGGAATGGATCATTTCAACCGGAGAGGGAATGATTCGCTGCAGTTTATCCTCATCAAGATAAGTTATTGTTTTATTTACATCATATTGCCATGCCGGTGTGGGTAACGGCACTTCCCTCATAAATGGAAATACGCTCTCAAGATCAGGAAAAGGATTAATTGTATAATTTTTCACCGGTACAGTTGCCAGTTCTTTGCCTTCTTTATCTGTAAAAACAAAAAACAGCCCCTGGGGAGCGTCTGTCTTTTTAATGATCCATCCCCTGCCATCGAATCTTATCGTGGCAGTATCCCCGGGCATCAGACTGAATTTGTTCCCGGGAGTAATACTATACAGATCGCCGTTAATGTGATTCATGTTTACATCACCGGTAATTGAACTTTGAATAACCGATCCTGCTAACTGGTTATAATAAAGAGCCCAGCCGGTACTGTCAAACTTATATCGGCTGTGGTTTTCAATAACAAATTCCGCAGTAAAGAAAGATCTTTCAGTCTGGTTGTTGGTAATGAGCTCCCAGCTTATTTTAATGTTATCTTCCCCTGGCAGCCGGCCTGCCGGTCCTTTACAACCTGTAATAAACATGAAAGCCATGATTACCGGGAATGAATAAATTATTTTTTTCATGTCAGAAATATTTATGATTTAATAAGAAACAACTATTTTAGAAGGACTGATAATCCAGTTTTTTCAGATTATAAATTTATTAATAATTTATTAACCACAGAGGGCACAGAGATTATACACAGAGATCACAGAGAAATTATTCCTCTCTGTGTCCTCTGTAAATTCTCTGTGATCTCTGTGGTTAAATATTAACATCCCAATAACTAATATCAAAAATTATGAATCAGTCTACTTCAACCACTTCAGTTAAACCAGGCCGTATCATTTCACTTGATGCGTTACGCGGTTTCACCATTGCTGCAATGGTCATCGTCAATGATCCCGGATCATGGCAGCACGTTTATCAACCGCTTCGGCATGCAAAATGGAACGGGTGTACACTGACAGACCTGATCTTCCCGTTTTTCCTTTTCATTGTGGGCGTTTCCATTGCTTTTGCCTATACCAAGCGGCTTGAGGCGAATGTCCCCATGGGCAAAATCTACAGGAAGATCATCATCCGGTCGGTCACCATTTACCTGCTTGGATTGTTTTTATGGCTGGCACCCGAATTTGACTTTACAGCTATACGCTGGACAGGTGTCCTTCAGCGGATCTCCATTGTGTTTCTTGTTTGTGCCATACTATTCCTGAAGACCAACTGGAAAACACAGGTAAAGATTGGTGCTATTATCCTTGTCGCCTACTGGATCATCATGGCCTATCTACCCATACCCGGTATAGGGAAACCCGATCTGTCGGTTCCGGAAAAGAACTGGGCAAATTTCCTTGATACAATCCTTTTACCCGGTGTGATGTGGCAAAAAACCTGGGACCCGGAGGGAATACTCAGCACATTTCCTTCTATTGTTACCGGGATAACCGGGATGCTTGTCGGCAAACTATACCTCTCTGTGAAGGATGAGAATAAAAGACTGGTATGGATCTTCTTCCTCGGATTCATGATGTTTCTTGCCGGTGGTGTCTGGAACTGGTTCTTCCCCATCAATAAGAATATCTGGACAAGTTCCTATGTGTTATACACCTCCGGTGCAGCCACCCTGGGTTTTGCTGCCTGTATACTGATCGTTGACATATTGGGTTATACAAAGTGGACATACCTTGGCAGGGTCTACGGGGCCAATGCCATCACCTCTTATGTGCTTGCCGGTATACTCACAGTTGTTTTTTACAATGACATCATTCACGGAGCTTCTCTGAACGGATTATTTGTGGATGCTTTTACAGGCATTGGTTTTGCCCCGAAACTGGCATCCTTCATGTATGCTTTGTTCTATATGCTGGTCATATATGTGCCGGCGTTGATTCTTTACCGATATAAGATATTTATAAAGGTGTAGGAGCTGGGAGCTGGGAGCTGGGAGCTGGGAGCTGGGAGCTGGGAGCTGGGAGCT
>CAZRHW010000134.1:0-6562 GCA_964599785.1 uncultured Bacteroides sp.
CCCGTTAGGGGTAATATTTCAATTATAACGTTTCTTTTATTTTCTTCTGCCCCGTTAGGGGTAATATTTCAATTATAACGTTTCTTTTATTTTCTTCTGCCCCGTCAGGGGCAACATTTCAATTAAACCTCCTCACCCCCTCATCAAGGAACTCAATAAACCTCTGAACATTAAGATCATATCCCCGGGGCGGAACCAGTGGAGTGCCATCATGGCCGGCCAGTACATAATACGGTTGTGAATTGGTATTAAATTTCGTGATCTGATAATCGATGTTTTTCTTTCCGATCGTTTTTTTAACCTTGCCGTCAAAATCAGAGGTTATCCATTCATCTTCAGGAAGTTTTGTCCTGTCATCGACATAGAGGACAATGATCACGTAGTTTTCACGGAGTCTTTTCAACACTTCCGGATCAGACCAGACCTTTGCTTCCATTTCCTTGCAGTTGCTGCATGCGTGCCCCTTGAAATCGATCAGTACAGGTTTATCCTGTTCCTTTGCACAGGCCATTCCTTCATCATAATCAAAATAACCTTCCAGCCCCCATGGCAGATGGAGGAAATCAGAATATTTTGCAGGACCGCAAATTCCCGTGCTTCTTTGTCCCGGCATATCCCTGCCTGCAGGACCTGAGGGTGATGTCATGGTGAGATCAAATGACGGGCTGGATTTCGGGGGTATCAGTGCTGAAATACCGGTTAGCGGCGCACCAAAAAGTCCGGGAACAAGGTAAATGACAAAAGAAAAAGTAATGATTGCAAGGATAAGCCGCGGCACGCTGATGTGCGTAAGGGGACTGTCGTTAGCCAGTTTCAGCTTGCCAAGCAGGTAAAAGCCCAGCATGGAAAAGATCACGATCCATAATGAAAGGTAAACCTCTCTGCTGAGAAGATTCAGGTGATAGGTCTGATCGATCGTGCTCAGGAACTTGAATCCGAATGCCAGGACAATAAAACCCAGCACTACTTTAATTGAATTCATCCATCCGCCTGATTTTGGGAGATCCTTCAACCACGACGGTGAGATGGAGAGCAGTGTAAACGGAAGGGCAAATGCAAATGAAAAACCGAACATACCAAGCACCGGCTTGAATGCCAGTCCGCCTGCCGATTCAACAAGAATAGCCCCTACAATGGGACCGGTACAGGAGAAGGAGACCAGTACCAGTGTAAGTGCCATGAAAAATGCACCGAGGTATCCTCCTTTGTCGGCCTGTTTATCAGCACTGTTCACCCATTTACCCGGTAATATCAGTTCGAACATTCCCAGGAACGATGCAGCAAAAACCATGAATAACAAAAAGAAAATGATATTGGGTATCCAGTGTGTGCTGAGCTGACGGGCAACATCGGCTCCTGCACTGGTTAATGCTACAATAACACCGATTAATGTATATATCAGGATGATGGAGACCCCGAAGACCAGGCCCTTCAGCATAGCTTTCATGCGGTTTTCATTTCCTCTCATGAAGAAGGATACGGTCATGGGAACCATCGGATAGACACAGGGTGTGAGTATTGCTCCGAGTCCTGCAAGAAAGGAGATGAGAAAAAACAACCATAATGAACGCCCTTCCCCGGATGAGGGAACGGATTCGGAGCCGGAATCAGGAAAAGTTGAGAAGGCCCCCTCTTCATCCCCAACAGCAAGGGTTTGAGAGGCTGTCTTGATGGACTTACCCGGCAATGATTGTGCTGTAGTATTTGCCAGTCCTTCAAGATAAAAAGTGAATGCTTCATCCGCCGGCGGCAGGCACCGCTCATCATCACATGTCATATATTCAATGCTGCCTGTCAGAGAAAAATCCTGATCAGAAAGTACGATAACCGTCTGCCTGAACTCGGCTTCATGACTGAACATTTTAAGATCAAGGTCAAAACTCGGATCATGCTTGACTTCCGGCCTGGAAATTTCCTTTACATCCCCCGAAAGGCTGAATGCATCCGATTCGTCAAACGCGAATGAGGTCGGTATCGGCCCCCCTTCCGGAAGATCCTGGGAATACAGGTGCCATTTATTTTCAATCCTCGCTGTGAAAACAAGATCAATGCTATCGTCACTAATCCGTTCATATGAAAATTTCCAGTCGATCGGATCAAGAACCTGCGCCTGCGCCTGCAATATGATGCCGGAAAGGAAGAGGAAGAGGAAGAAAAGGAAAGAAAATGCCTTTTTCATATGATATAAATTGATAGTTATCACGATTACGTCATTAGTTTCTGCGAAATCAGCGTTCTTATCTGCGTAAATCTGCGAGAAGCCTTATATTATTCTTTTTTTAGTGAAAGAACTCAACGCAAAAATACCATTTTAAGCTTAAACTCTCAATAAAAGCAGTGTTAATACCAGGTTAAAGTGAATGTTCAGAAAAGTACTATAAAGGGATCTCTTCTCCATGGGATGTGGACATACGCAGCTCAAAAAGGTTTTGGGATGTCTCGGGTTTTGCCGTGATCCCGCAGCCCATTTCTTTTCCCCACTTCCTAACCAGGGGAAACATACCACGATTCAGATAGGCTTCAACAAAGGGATGGACATAGATGGTAATTTTTTTCAATTTATATTGGTCGATAGCAGCACGGATCATTTCCTTCAGCTTTTCCGGAAACATGATGCTCGGGGATATCGTTCCGGTTCCTTCACAGGAAGGGCACTTCTCGGATACATCAATATTCATCTCGGGGCGGACACGTTGCCGCGTTATCTGCATAAGCCCGAACTTGCTGAGTGGCAGTATGTTATGTTTTGTCCGGTCGGCAGCCATGGCCTCCTTCATTTTTTCGAAGACCATATTTTTATGGTCGTTCGAAATCATGTCAATGAAATCCACCACAATGATCCCACCCATGTCGCGCAGCCGCAACTGACGTGCGATCTCATTTGCAGCCGAAAGGTTTACCTCAAGTGCATTCGTCTCCTGGTCAGATGTAGCTTTGGACCTGTTTCCGGAGTTCACATCGATCACATGCAGGGCTTCGGTATGCTCAATGATCATATAGGCTCCGTTCTTGAAGGAAACAGTCCGGCCGAACAATGATTTGATCTGTTTATAAATGCCGTACTTCTCAAAGATCGGCTCGCTTCCGGTATATAATTTGAGGATCTTAGTCTTTTCGGGTGCAATCATGGAGATATAATCCCTCATCTCAAGAAAGAGAGGCTTATCATTTACATGGATGCTGTTAAAGGAGACATTGAGGATATCCCGCACGATGGCAGTAGTGCGGTTTATTTCACTGATAATCAGTTTAGGTGGATTCATGCCGGGGAGATTCTCAAATGCTGTCTCCCATTTCTTAATCAATGTCCTCATCTCATTGTCGAGCACTGCCACCTTTTTTTCTTCAGCGACAGTCCTCACAATGATCCCGAAATTTTTCGGGCGTATGCTGAGAAGTAATCGCTTTAGCCTGTTCCTCTCATCCGCAGATTCAATCTTCTGGGAAATGGAGACTTTATCACTGAATGGCATTAATACAAGGTTCCTTCCGGCAATGGAAATTTCGGAACTCAATCTTGGCCCTTTGGTGCCGATCGGTTCCTTGACAATCTGGACAAGGACATTCTGTCCGCTTTTCAGGACATTAGAAATTTTCCCTTCCTTGTGAATATCCTGTTCCCGTCTGAATTTATTCAGGGGAATTACTTTCCCCTTATGCGACAACGTCAGGCTCAGATATTTATTGAGGGAATTGAACTGTGGTCCCAGATCGAGGTAATGTAAAAATGCATCCTTCCCATAACCAATGTCAACAAAAGCTGCATTGAGTCCTGACATGATTTTCTTCACCTTGCCCAGGTAAATATCACCTACCGAATACTTGGGGTCGCTTTTTTCTTTCTTAAGCTCAACAAGCTGTTTGTCTTCAAGCAGGGCAATTGAAATTTCAGGGGAAGATGCATCAATAATAAGCTCCTTTTCAGATTCCTTACTCACAAATGCAATACTTTTAATCGCAGTAACACCGTAATACATGCAACAGATACAAACAGAAGAAACCTAAAAAACATTGTAGTTCTTTAGGTTCAGGATAAGATAAAATCTTCTGAATGAATAAATAAAGGAAATAATCGTTCTACTTCTTCTTCTTATGCCTGTTTTTTCTCAAACGCTTTTTCCGTTTGTGTGTCGCCATCTTATGCCTCTTTCTCTTCTTTCCACTTGGCATTTTTGTATCTCCTCTCCTTAAGAATGGGTAAACAAACGTTTAACGTTTGACGTTGTTCTTAACCTTGTTAACGAATGATTTTGCAGGCTTGAAAGATGGAATGTAGTGTTCCGGGATAATAATAGTGGTATTTTTGGAAATATTTCTGGCAGTCTTCTTAGCCCTTTTCTTTACGATAAAACTACCAAATCCTCTGAGATATACATTCTTATCCTTTACAATGGAATCTTTAACAGTTTCCATAAAGGCTTCAACAGTTTTCTGAACTGTTACCTTCTCAATCCCGGTGTTTTTTGAGATTTCGTTTACGATGTCTGCTTTAGTCATTTTTAAATTCTTTAATTATCAATAAATTACATTGAATTTCATAACTTGAAATGCAAATATAAATGATTTCTCTTTATAAATGAAATACTATTCCATTATTTTTAATGATTTCTTTTAAAAAGAATTATGTTAATGGTCTTGTTTTAAATATTATAAGCAGGGAGCAAGGAGCATAAGAACAAATTGTTACCATTGTTACCATTGCGACCATTATTAGCCCTACGCCCTAAGCCCTTTGCCCTTCGACCATTGCGACAATTGCTACCATTGCGACCTTGTTACCATTGCGACAATTGCTACCTTTGCAACCATTGCAATCCTGTAAGATCAAATTATGAATATGGACATCAGCTCTCAATTAACCAACTGGTACCTCGAAAACAAACGTGATCTCCCCTGGCGAACCACGAAAGATCCGTACACCATCTGGATCTCGGAGATTATTCTTCAGCAAACCAGGGTTGAACAGGGTTTGCAATACTTTCAACGGTTTATGGAGCGTTTCCCGGATCTGCCGTCCCTGGCCGGTGCAGAGACGGATGAGGTGATGAAGATCTGGCAGGGTCTTGGTTATTATACCCGGGCCAGGAACTTGCATGAAGCGGCACAATGTATCGTTAAGAAATCCGGCGGCAGACTGCCCAATACATTCGCCGGGCTGATAAAAATGAAGGGTGTCGGGCCATACACTGCTGCAGCTATTGCCTCAATCGCCTTTGATGAAGAGGTGCCGGTAGTCGATGGGAATGTGATCAGGGTTCTGTCCAGGCTTTTCGGTATCTATTCTGCAGACAGAAAGATCTTTTTCAATAAAGCCCGGGAGATCATGGAACCGGAAAGATCCGGTCTTTTTAACCAGGCCTTAATGGAGTTCGGAGCATTACATTGTACGCCTTTAAAACCACGCTGCTCCGGTTGCCTGTTCCGGAAAGAGTGCTTCGCTTTTAATCATGATGCTGTTCAGGATCTGCCGGTTAAAAAGCCAAAAACAAAAATGAGAAAGAGGTATTTCCATTATTTTATTATCCGGGAGGGCGAAAAACTTCTGATCAGAAAACGTGACGGGACTGATATATGGAAAGGATTATATGATTTTCCACTGATTGAGGCTGACCAATCAGTATCTATGACAAATCTCAGAGATATGCCCGCGTGGAAAAATATGTTCGGGTCCCCCGGCCCTGCGATAATTGATCATTCTGCTATCCGGAAACATGTCCTGACGCATCAGGTCATATTCGCCCGGTTTTACCTGGTCGGGAAACTACCACACAGACTTCCGTCAGATCATTATTTCATTCAAGTTCAACATGATAAGCTGAAAGACCTCCCGTTACCCAGATTGATCGACCGCTTCATCCGGGAAACGTACTGGCTGAAAAAGTCTGGTTTCTAACCGGATACATTCTACAACTCAGGGTAAGGCAGAAAAGTCCGCATATCCCTCCTGATAACTATCGGGATGTCGTGAATTGCCAACCGGACACAATCCAAAATTAGCTCAAATACTGCTAATTATGCGTTTTGTTATGTGCGGAGGAGAGGAGGGAACTCGTAGTCTCTGACAGTTATCTGAAATTTAGATGCCGGTTGCCAATTACCCTTTGCCCTGCGACCATTGCGACAATTGCTACCATTGCGACCTTGTTACCATTGCGACCATTATTAGCCCTACGCCCTAAGCCCTTTGCCCTGCGACCATTGCGACAATTGCTACCATTGCGACCATTGCTACCATTGCGACCATTATAACACTGAAGTCAAAGTGAGTCTTAAACGGAATTAATTGATTATCCTTTCAAATTTTGTATCTTTAATCCCTGTTTTTCATTAAAAAATTATGTCAGTTAATAAAGTAATACTCGTTGGTAATGTTGGGAAAGATCCCGACATCCGGTATCTTGAAGGTGGAACTGCCGTCTGTTCCTTTCCGCTTGCAACCAGTGAGACTTACAGGAACAGGGATGGCGAGAGAATCACAAGCACAGAATGGCATAACATTGTCCTGTGGCGGGGTCTTGCAGAAATTGCAGAGAGATATGTTAAGAAAGGAAGCCAGCTATAT
>CAZRHW010000135.1:0-6559 GCA_964599785.1 uncultured Bacteroides sp.
AATACCGGATCTGATACCATATACAAAGTAAATCTGTTTGCAGAAAATGTCTGGGTTATAGATGAAAATGGCGGAGTAAACATGTATCTTATTGCTGGCCGGGACAGTGCGTTACTGATTGACACGGGGTTTGGTTCGGCCAACCTGCTGGGATGTGTGAGATCGATTACGGATCTGCCATTGATCGTCATTAATACACACGGACATCCCGATCATGCGGGGGCTAATTATCAGTTTAAAGAGATCTATGCCCACCCGCTGGATTTCAAAGCAGTCAAACAATTCAGTAATTTAGAATTACGAAAGAGCCGGAATGACAAACGGAAGCAGGATTCTGTAGTTGACAATGAAGATACATTTGAAAACGCGGAAGAAATGCAATCCATGGTCCTTTTACCTGTAAGAGAGGGATATGTATTCGATCTGGGTAAAAGAAAACTGGAGGTAATTGAAGTTCCGGGTCATACACCCGGTAGCATCTGTCTGCTGGATGCTGATCATAAAATTATATTTACAGGTGACAATAATAATACACTTGTATGGCTTTTCCTTGAAGGTTGCACATCACTGGAAACCTATCTGCAGACACTAAATAAACTTAAACAGAGGCAAGGAGAATTTGACACAATAATGCCCGGGCATGGAGCTCCGCTGGATAATAAATTCCTGGATGAGC
The DNA here is from genome assembly GCA_964599785.1 of uncultured Bacteroides sp. Taxonomy (GTDB): domain Bacteria; phylum Bacteroidota; class Bacteroidia; order Bacteroidales; family SM23-62; genus LJUQ01. Next base: position 677 of record CAZRHW010000135.1, read on the forward strand.
AGATAACCTGTGTTCAGGAAATACTTGATGGCACCTGTGTTGGAGAACCTTATGAATCATTCGCCGGCGAAGCACGGGTATGTTATTATGAAAGAGCAGGGGTAGCATATAATCCAGATAATTTGCATATTAGAAAATAGCAAATATAAAAATTGAATCACCGGGGCATTTGGCGATTCGTTTTTTTATAATAATAGTTCGCTTAGCGGTTTACGTTGCTGAACAGCGATTTCACTTTTTCTGAGGTCATCAGGCAAAGTGTCCGGGTTGCCGATATATCCGGCAGCAATTATTGTTACCGGCTCATATTGAGATGAAATTGAGAATAGTTTTTTTGCCTTTTCTGTGCTGAATCCTCCCATGCTATGAACATAAAGATCAAGAGCTGAAGCCTGGGTAGTAAGGTTGCCTATGGCCAGTCCCAGATCGTGTAATGCCCATTTGTTATATTCGTTGTTGTATTCGAAATGAGTTTTTACCAAAGTCAAAATAAGAGCTGGTGCGTTTACGGCCCATACCTTGTTTCCTTCTGCCAGGCAACTGAGCAATTTATTAAATCGTTCAGCCTGATCCCTGGTGGCATAAATGAACCTCCAGGGCTGTTCATTCATTGATGATGCCGCCCAGCGGGCTGCCTCAAACAAAGTCAGTAAATTTTTTTGTTCAACCGGTTTGGAAGAAAAAGCACGCGGACTCCAACGGTTTTGTATCAGTTCATGAACCTGGTGTTCAAAATGTGGCATTGGTTTCATAAGCAGTCTAATAATACATCTGATGTGTTTATCTGATGGGTTTAAGACGGACAACATGTCCGCCTCCCGGAGCCATCCGGGCTGTAAGGATATCGTTACTGGTCACGATTTTTTTCTGTTTCATCAGCCTGTCGGGATATTCATCGGACTCATAGGCATCCGCCCAGATCTCGGCTTCATATTTCCCGGGACCAAGGAAATCAAGTGGAATTTCAAGTGTCCTGGCATCCCAGTCGGTCATACTGCCCAGATACCATTCATTTCCTGAACGGCGTGCTACAGTGATAAAATCACCTACCTGTCCATGGATGATCCGGGTATCATCCCATGTGGTGGGAACCACTTTCAAAAAGTCGGTGCCTGCCGGGCTGCTACGATAGTTGTACGGGCAGTCACATACGACCTGGAGGGCACTTTCATAAACAACAAACATGGCAAGCTGGAATGTACGGGTACCCATCACAAACGGTCCTGAATCCTTTGCCCGGAAGTCTTCTTTTGTCTTTTGCTGAAAACCACCGGGAGTAAAGTCCATTGCGCCAAGCATACCTCGTGTAAAAGGGATTGTAAGGCAATGATCCGGTGTCATGCGGTCACTCCATTTAGCATACTCGTTGCCCATCACCCCTTCACGGGTGATCAGGTTGGGGTAAGTACGGCTCCAGCCGGTAGGTTTATAAGCGCCGTGAAAATCCACGAGAAGATGATGCTCGGCAGCCTTTTTAACTGTACGGTGGTAAAAATTTACCATTTCCTGGTCATCCCGGTCCATAAAGTCTATTTTAACACCATGGATTCCCCATTTCTCGTACAATGGGAATGCTACATCCATTTGTTCATTGCACTGTGTCCAGAATAACCATACAATAATTTTTATGTTTTTCTCTTTTGCATACCGGAGCAGTTCGGGGAGGTCGAGATTGGGATTAGCGGCGGTGATATCACTTCCGGGACGGCCCGGTGTACTTGTATTTCCACTTGCTCCCGGGAATATCATCTTTGACCATCCTGCGTCGACAAGATGGTATTCCCATCCCATTTCAGCAGCAAAGTCAACATAATATTTCATTGTTTCGGTATTCATTCCAACCTCAAAGTCCACTTCGGGAGCGTATCTTCCGCTCCACCAGTCCCAGGCCGATTTGCCGGGTTGGATCCATGAGACATCAATAGCAACCGGATCGTTGAGGTTTTCTATTATATCCGATTCGATAAGATCACCCGGGTTTTCTCCCAACATGACCACACGCCATGGTGAAGAACGTGGTGCGGTAGATCGAACCACAACACCGGGTTCATCAGGGCGTGGCGCGAGGGCAGTAACGATTGTACTTCGCTGATCACCTGCACGTGTGAGGTGCATTCCTGCCCAGTCGGTGAGATTGGCCTCGGTGATGGCAGCCCAGAGCGATGGCTGGACCCGAACCAGCAAGGGACAGCCATACACCTCAGCCGGAGATAATTCATTCATTTCCATTTCATTAAACTCAGATTCCTGTGAAGAATGAAATCCACCGTAATTGGCTGCCCAGACAGTTGGATTACCGGGGAACCGGAACATCGTACGTTCTTCGGCCAGTTTAAAATCCCCCCATTGTTCCTGTTCTGGCAAGGTATACCTCAGGGCTATACCATCATCATAAGCCCTGATTACCAGCTCAACCTGACGATGAGGAATATTAGCCTCTTCCAGGATAAGTGTAAGTTCATTGTAACCGTTAACAACTGTTTTTCGTTTGCCCAGAACCCGCTGCCATGTTTCATTAACATTAGTCCGTTTGACATCCCTGATAATCAGATCCCTGGCAAAGGGTGGGCTGTCTTTAAAATCAAGTCCGAACGGGGAATCCAGTAATACATCCCTTCCTCCGTATTGAACAGCATAATATAACCTGGTTCCTGACGGATTGGGTTCAAGTTTCTCTTTAAGAGCTACCGTGACACTCACAACCTTATTCGGTGATGTAAGCGTCTCCGGATCATTTATACTATCGGATTTTGCTGCCATTAATAGCAGACCTGATAAAATAACAATCAGAAAAGTGTTTTTAATCATGGTGGTTATCTTTGTTTATTCATATGGTATATTCAATGCATCCATGATACCGATCATATATCCGAATGCCAGTATCTTTCCCTGCATTCCGTAACCGTGACTCTGTTCATCTTCACCGGAAAGAGTTGGTGCATGATCGGGGCGGATGGGACCATTGAATCCTGAGCTGGAGTAGATTTCAAGCATTCTGGGCATATCAGTAGGGCCATTGTCATGGAATGTTTCATGAAACCGGGTAGCTGTTCCTTCAATATCGCGAAAATGGACAAAGAAAACCTTACCCTGTTCACAAAATTCCCTGGCCACTTTGTAAATATCTTCTCCCATTGCTTTGAAATTTGCCTGGCAGAAGGTTATGCCGTTGACCGGACTGGGCGCAATATTCATTAAGCGGCGGAAATTTTCTGCACTGGTGAGAATGCGTGCTATACCACGCAATGGTGAAATGGGAGGATCATCCGGATGTGCTGCCATTTTAACGTTATATTTCTCAGCCACCGGGATAACACGTTCAAGAAAATATGTCAGGTTATCCCACATCTGATCTTCACTGATCTCTCCCCATTGAGTCAATCCCTGTTTATCTGCATCTTCCATGCTAAATTCACTTGTCATGGCACCGCCACGTTCAGGGAGATCAAATTTAGTGCGATACCAGCCCAGCCCGGCCATGAAATTATAGCATATCATGTTGATACCTGCCTTGCTGAGAGCCTCGATTGCAGCGTTTGTATTCCGGATCTCCTCATCACGACCCTCCAGACCCAGCTTGATCTTTTCGAAAGGAACAGGATGTCCTTCAATACCGGCAATTGTAAATCCGGCTTCAGCAAAATCATCCCTGAGTTTTTTTGCCGCTGCTTCATACTGATCACGGCCGATCTGCCAGAAAGGTGCTCCTGTAATGGCGTGTGTGACACCAAGCTGTCGACAGATATTGAGGCGTTCGGGATTCTGTAAACTGAGATGCATCGACAGCTGGAGCTTTCCCTGTTCGGGATCAAAATTAAATTTCGGAAAAACCGGATCAACCGTTCCGATAACCGCTAATGCCAGGTTTTTTCTTAACCAGGACCGGCGTGAATATGGTTCCATGATTGAATTATTTAAAGTATGTTCTGGTAAATTTACTTAATCATTTTTTATTCATACTCATTATAGGTCGTGTTCTATGAATAAATATCCTGTAAAATGTCCCGGCTGAAAAAAGAGCTTAATTTTCTTTAAAGTTGATTTGAATGTCCATGCTGGAAAGCCAGGCTCTAAAAGGATACACCGGTTATCAGGCTGACAGACATCTAAAAAGTCTTTAAAGGCTTCTCGCAGATATCTATAAACCAGTTATTTAAATTCTGCGAAATCTGCGTTTAAATCAGCGGAATCTGCGAGAAATATAAATCAAAGGACTTTTTAAACATCCCCTTAGGGGATGGGGTGAAGTTGAGAACCCCATTTTGTATGATCTCCACCGTTGTTGAATTAAAAAGTAGTTGTGGCACAGCCCTCTTTCATTAATATGGTGATGACATGTAGAGCCCGGCTTAGCCGGGACACAATAGTCCATACTGGAGGAAAAATTCACCAGAAAAATGTACTGGGAAGATAACCTATAGGATATCATCATCATGTTGATAAGTCAGATTATTATAAGGGATCTTAATCATAATTCGTTATTATCTTTAAAAAATTTTGCGTTAAAATTCGCATATTGATCACTCACATGCATGGTTTATGCGTGATAAACTTCATATAAATCTCAACCTGAATATCAGGGGGATGGGGCCTTCTGCCACCCTGGCCATCAATGAAATGAGTAACAGGATGATTAAGGAAGGGAAAAATCTGTATAAACTTGGGCTCGGCCAATCACCTTTCCCCGTACCTGAACCGGTTGTGGAAGCGCTCAGACAGAATGCACACCAGAAAGATTACCTCCCGGTAAAAGGTCTGCCTGAACTTCAGGAAGCCATTGCTGAATTTAACCTGAGGGCCCATAACCTGAAAAGTAATCCTGATAATATTTTGATTGGTCCCGGATCAAAAGAACTGATATTTCTCCTGCAGCTTGTATATTATGGTGATCTGATCATTCCGACTCCAAGCTGGGTTTCATATTCACCACAGGCCAGGATCGTTGGACGGAATGTTCAGTGGATTCCCACAAAAGCAGATAATAACTGGCGGTTGAGTCCCGACATGCTTGAACAAATATGTAAGGCTGACCCAACCCGGCCACGAATTGCTATATTAAATTATCCTGCCAATCCAACAGGGTATACCTATCCGATTGAAAGACTCGAAAAACTTGCCCATGTTGCCAGACGATACGGTGTAATCCTGGTATCGGATGAGATTTATGGATTGATCCATCATAATGGCAAACATGTATCCGTTGCTAACTATTATCCTGAAGGAACCATTGTCAGTTCAGGGCTGAGCAAATGGTGCGGAGCAGGAGGATGGAGACTGGGGTGCTTTACCTTTCCGGCACAGCTCAGTTGGTTGCTGGATGCAATAGCCAGTGTTGCAAGTGAAACATATACCGCAACATCTTCCCCGATTCAGTATGCTGCCATTACAGCTTTTAAGCAAAATTCTGAAATTGATCAGTACCTGTACCATTCCCGGAGGATATTGAAGGCCATTGCAAAAGTGCTCGTAGACAAATTGCGGGATATGAACATTGATATTCCCCTGCCTCAGGGGGCCTTTTACCTGTTTCCCGATTTTAATCCTTATAAAGAAAAACTAAAAAAACATGGGATCCTGACTTCCGGGGAATTATGTAAAAAACTTCTTGGGGATACAGGTGTGGCAATATTACCGGGGAGTGATTTTGGCAGACAACCTGAAGAATTAACTGCCCGCATATCATATGTTGATTTTAATGGGACAAATACCCTGGAAACCTCCATGCGAATACCTGCTGAGAAAGAATTGAATTCGACCTTTGTAAAAGAGAACTGCCCCAGGCTGATCAAAGCTTTTGATCTGCTTGGTGAGTGGCTGTCAGGATTATAGTTCAGTAAGTTATATTAACCACAAAGTACACAAAGGTAAACTCAAAGGATCACA
>CAZRHW010000136.1:0-6534 GCA_964599785.1 uncultured Bacteroides sp.
TATACATCAACATTTGAAGAGACGTCATCTAATTTCAAAAGTTCTTGTTTATTAACGCCACGATAGATTTCGTAAGTAATGAAATTAATCTGCCCATTTTCAATTCCATATTCCCTCCACGACAGGTTGTTCCCTTCATGAGATGGGCTGTACTGCAGAAACAGGGTTTTATGATAGGGACTCATATCCGACTCATTACCACATGAATCAGTTACTGATATTTTATAGAGGAATGGTTGTTTTTCAGGTTCTGCGACAGTATCAATAAAAATGCTCAGATTACTATATGGGACAGTGCCGATAGGTATGTAGTTTCCTGTTATTGATGTTTCCCTGTAAATTGTAAAATAGGCTGTGCCAACATCAGGAGTCTTTTCCCAGATAATCATATTTTTCCCCGTCTGAAGATTAACAGTGACAAGGCAAATCTTCTCATCCTGATAGGGATACTGAACACTGATAGTAATGGCATCTGCTGACTCACATCCTTCATTCGTTATTCCGGTAACCTCATAATCACCGGCTTCGGATACAATTATCTTTCTTGTAATTAAACCACCAGGTGTCCAATAATAGGTTTTAAATCCTGACCCGGCATCAAGTTCCAGTTCAACACCCCGGCATATTTTCCGGTCTGGACCAAGGTTTATGCCAGGAGGTTTTACAACCTTTACCAGCCGTGAATAAGACGCTATACATCCATTGCTATCCGTGTAAGTATAAACAACCTCATGCTCACCCGGACCTGCCAGATACGGGATGAAACTGCCATCTATTACAGCTGCTCCTGAATAGGTCCCGCCATCAGGTATCCCGTTTGGTAACAATACTGGATTATCCCCTTCACATAAATCATCCACCGATTGAAAATAAACCAATGGAGGATCATACACATGGATGCCTTTTGTCAACTTTTCAGACATCGTGCCAAAAGTATCTACAGCATATGTAAAATAGAGGCCTTCTGGCAGATCAGCCACTGGAAATGAAATCCCGATACCCGGTATATTAATCATTGCCACTGCACCCTTGCCAGCCTCCACTGCTATGCGTAGATCGCTCGTATCTGCCTGTTGCTGATCCTCAAGGACAATGTATGCCAGTCCGCACCCGATATCGGTATAGATTAATAATCCTTCACTACTGTTTTTACAAATGTGTTCGGTGAAGAACCAGACCTTGGGAGGTGGATCAATATCCATGTTCCATGTAACAGGTGATGCAAAGGATGAGATAGTAGCTTTGACTCTAACTTTAATATTTTTAATGCCGGTTGCATCTACTGTTGTATTGTTATCGATAACCATCCAGGATTGGCCATCATCAAGGGAATATTCATATCCATCAGTTAATAAAACATCCTCTCCCGTACCGTCAGGAGACTTTTTAAAACGGGCTGCAGCAGAATTCCTGTCATCAAGGGATACAACAGGCATACCCGCCCTTTCCTGAACCTCCAGGCGAAATGTTTCACCGGAGAAGCTTGTATCCGTGGCTACTTTTCTGAAATACAAATCTTTACCTGGATTAAGGCTGACTACTGTCCCGCTTCCTGGCAGGAGGTCAATCATAATTGATGTATCCGAATATTCATATTCAGGACCCACGGATTCATTCGTGGTTTCTGAGAAATAATCGATCGAATAGACAGGTGCCGAGGGTCGCGCCGGGACGATCAGGGTATCAATCCCTGAGACGAAGTTGGAATCGGTTGCCTTGACCCGGTAATAGATATCCGAGCCGGGGATCAGGGCCAATTCAGTCCCTGTACCCGTATCGTTTGGACTGATAAAATCATTAGTGGTATTGTACTCTATGTTTGTCATGACCGGCTCCACTGTTTCCTCGCCCCGGAAATCGATCGAAAAAGCCAGTGGTATAGGCCGGGCAGGTATTGCCAGGGTCTGAACTTCCGAAGCAAAGGCAGTGGCGGATATTTTGTACCGGAAATAAATGGTATAACCAGGAATTACAGGGAGTACCGCTCCTGTTCCGCTCATGTTGGCTGATCCGAAATCATTATCCGTATTGTATTCCACAGTATCAGAGATCACATCTGCAGTGGTTTCATTGATGTAGTTGATTAAAAATGTGGGGGCAGGTCCTGGCGGCCGGATATCTGCCAGCAGGCGAAAATTGGTTAAGATGGCTTCTTCCCTGATCCAAACCTTTCCAGGCACAAATGTTACAGAAATATCCCCATCGGTGCAGTCTGTCCAGTCTCCATCGGTTCCGTCCGTTGAGTTCAGGCTGTATTGCATCAGGGTATTGACATTGGTGATCAGCCCATTGGCAACATGCAAACCCACACCCGACAGGTCCATCGCCGTTGTGAAATTGGCAGGATTTCCTGTTGCCGTGAGGGTACAATAACTTTCTGCTCCCGGCTGGCCGACATATTCGCATACCATGGCCCGGTAGGTAGTCTCCGGAGTCAGTCCGGTCACTGTTACCGATGATCCCGTATCATTATAAACGCAGTACCAGTTGGTCAGGCTGATCCAGCTTCCGTTGCCAAATATGCTATCCGCAAGATAGGCCATCCTGTTTTTTGGTACAGCGCTGCCTGTGTCGGCATTATGAACGAATACTATCCTTCCGGATCCGGTACCCGGTTCCCAGTTTATTTTAACTTCCTTATCCTGGATATTACTAAAATTAATATTTCCAGCCTGGAAAACATTTCTTAAGATATGTCCCACAGGTGTATATTTATATGAAGCAGGATATTCCAGGCTTACAGCTATTCCGGCAAGACTGTCAAAATCCACAGAAGTACCAAATTCACCTGAATTTGAAATGATTTTCTGAGACAAGCCCCAGTTATTAATATCTCCTTCATCTTTGGAAAAAGAATATAAAGCCCCTGAACCTGTCTTATTAATATTGCCGGATTCATCTGTATTATTACCCGGAGCTCCAACCATAATTGAACTTCTATAAATTGAGACCGATTTTCCAAAATAATCTTCTTCTGCACGATCACCTGCTACCAGTTTTTTTATCTGTCCCCAATTACCTGGTCCACCATGATCCCTCTGAAAAATATAGGCCGCCCCGGCATAACTTAATGAATCAGCCCCGTTTTCATCAAAATCCTGTCCATGTGAACCAACAACAGCATATTCATCATCTATATCTACTGAATATCCAAAATAATCTGTTTCATTATAATCATCCGGTTGGAGTATCTTAACTTCACCCCATTTATTTGTGCCACTTGTATCCTGGTTAAAAATATATGCTCTGTTATTCCTTTCACCCCAGGCTGGTCCCATTCCAACGATAAGATTATTTTCATTCAATGCAATACTTGCTCCAAATCCATTGACTTTTGCTCTGTCACTGGCAACTATTTTTATTAACTCTCTCCATTTGTCAGGTCCTCCCTGATTTTTGTAAAAAATATATGCCGAACCTGCTCCCTCCAATGTGTTCCCTCCGGATGCATCCTCATCTTCCTCTTTTGCTCCAACCGCCAGATAATCTCCGAAAATGGAAACAGAATAACCAAAAACGTCATAAACCGCGCGATCACTCGAAGTAATTTTCATTAATTCACCCCAGTTATCAGGGCCGCCATAGTTCCTCTGGTAAAGGTATACAGCACCGGCACTACTTAAGGGATTTAACCCAAATGGATCTTTTGACTCAGAGCTTGCTCCTACTGCCAAATGATCACAATTTATTGAAATACTATGTCCAAAACGTGCACCTTCCTCACGATCGCTTGCAACGATCGTTTTAAAAATACCCCATTGATTATATCCATCCTGATGCCGGTATAGCAAAAATACTGCTCCTGCATTTTCGAGATAATTTTCTCCCTGTTCGTCATAATCATATTCGGAAGAACCGATGGCTGCAAAATCGCCTGAGATACATGAAGGAGCATTTTTGGAATTACTTTGGTGCGGTAAAATATTTATAACTGTCTCCTCATGCCATGTCTGGCCGAAAGTGGCAAAGAAAAAACCATAAAAAATTATAATTGAAGTTGTCTTTTTAAATAACCCGGAAAGGTTCATAAAAAATAATTTAAAATTCATTTAAAATCTTAGTTTTTAATGAACATCAACCTGCTAAATTTCAGGGATTTTCCTGCTGCAGGTGGTTCCAGCATCAACGTTACAGAATTATAAAAATCATTGATCTGTATCTCTCCCACTTCTGTGCCGGAAATTATTCCTGACTGATCCGAAGAGGTGGAAATAATTCCCGATATTCTTTTTTGACGCTGCCAGACGGAGAAAGCACATCCATTCTTATGACCGGTATATGTTATGAGCATTTTATACCTTCCTTTCTGCAGCTCATTCAGGTCAATTTTAATCCGGCTGTTATCATTACCGCTTATGGTTATCTCCTCCCAGCCTGAATATTTCACATTCATATCCAGCCCGACATTCATATTCAACAAAATCGGATGGAATATGAGCGTATCAGGCAGATATACGATTCGTAAATCTTCTTCGGGGAGTAATATTTTTTCCGGTGGAGTATTGCTGTAATACAAAGCCATCGAAGTATAATCCACAGGATACAAATTTCTCTGCGGTCCATGTTCTATGGTATGTAGTATTTCCTTCTGCCAGGGTATTTTGTCCGTCAGATAAAACCGGTATCCGCCCGTCCTGGCAAAGGGAATTGAATAATCCAGTGATCCATGCAATGGCAGGCTGAAGGCTCTGTCCCACCGGTCGGGCATAGCATACCAGCCACCATTGAAATAATCTTCTGACCCTGTCCCGTGGATGCGCATGATCCCATCTGTAACAGTTGAGTCATCCCCTTCAAAAAACTGTGTCATCCCCGGCCTGAGTCCCTGAGCTTGCAGGATAGTTCCGATATAATGACCCTGTCCCTTTGCATTTAAGAAAACATAAGGTTTACCGGATTCGGGATTGATTTCTCTCCTCCATTCCGCATAGAATCTGCCTTCATAATCACTTTTCTTTTCCATTGAATATCCTGTTGTAACTGTTAATCCGGCAGTTTGTTGATCCGTGCCGGGTCTTTTCTCATAGATCAGGCGTATTTCAGCTTTCTTTTCAAATGGCATTGGAACATAAGAATAATTAATACCCCCGGCGCTTCCCAGAAGCAGACCCTGCATTGAAGGTGTACCGAATGCATAACCGAAAAAATCTGCAACCGGACACAATATGGCAGGATGTTGTTCATCATCCCAGCGGGCTTCCAGTAAGATATCCTTATAAAATCCGGCAAATGTTTCGGAAGGTTGAATTTCAAGTTTAACAATTCTTCCTCCATTGTTTTGCCTGAAAATTGTTTTCGATTCGCCGGGAAACAATGTGAAAACTTCGGTTTTTATATGGTAATCCGGGTATACTGTTTCTAAATACTGATCAGTAAACGGCTCCCTTCCATTCCAGACATTACATACATTCTGAAGCATACTCTTTTCTTCTTCAGACCAGTTGACCGGGTAACTTGCGACAGGATGGTTTTCTTCATACAACCGGTACTGTATCTGATGAAAATAAATGATGCTTCCCAGATATACGATTTTGCACGATTCACTGAACGGTATGGGAACATAACAATAATATCCACCAACCTCATTACCAACTACCGGATGGATGAAAGGATATACTTCTCCTGAAAACAGGTCGGAAAATCTGATCCGGATCCTGGGTTCAGGTTCGTTATCAAAAAAGAATTCAATGGTATCTTCCGATGGAGTAGGGGTCCATATCCGGTTGATCACACCGGGGCCTTTTAAATCGGCCAGGACCAGCTTCCCATCCTCCTTCCTGAGATATGAATACATGCCTGAAAAACCATCATTATTACCCCCGGTAGTATCATAACTGGAAATTTGTTCAACCACTGAATTTGTCCTGAATTGTGGTAAAAATTCCGGTCTGCACAGTTCTTCAAGTTCATCCGATATGCTATGGAATTCTTTCTGAGAAACGATTGCTCCAGGGCCAGGGGCCTGCTGGCACGCAATCATAACGGTCAGAAATGAACAAGCAAAAAGTAAATATTTCAGTTTCATTGGATTTATATTAATTGAACTCAGTAGTTAGTTATACGTTAATATACTATAAACCAAAGTATTATTTAAATTATGATTTATTAATATCTTTATTCAGAATTAATATTCTGGTTACAATACGTTGATTTATAATAACTTGCAACCTGAGTTAATTATTCCGTTTAACGGCTAAATTGAATTTACAAGATTAATTATATTTTTATTGATCAAAACCACAAAATCAAATTTATTCTAACCTGTTGTGCTATTGAAACGGTTAAGTTATTGACTTATAGATTATTTTTTGTAGAGCCGCCCCGATCCCGGGGCTGTTTCACAACCATAAGAAATGGATTATTTATTAAAGTTAATAATAATTTCTCGCAGATTAGCGCAGATTAATACGCTGATTAACGCAGAAATAATAAACTGTAAATCAGCAATTTGCGGGAATCTGCGAAATTATTTGCGAAAATCTGCGAGAACTTTTTGAGCATTGAAAAACATATAAAATTAAGTTATGGTACACC
>CAZRHW010000137.1:0-6530 GCA_964599785.1 uncultured Bacteroides sp.
AATTTTTGCCGTGACCTCAGGTTCAAAACCAAATCGTTTTTCCTTTAATTTTAATTTCTTAATAATTTCCTTTCTGAAACATTTAAAACCAGTTTCCATATCTGTCAGGTTCAGGTTGGTGAAGATATTTGACAGAAAAGTCAGGAAGCGATTTCCTATTGTATGCCAGAAAAATAATATCCTGTGGGGATTGGATCCTATGAACCGTGATCCATAAACGACATCGGCATGACCTTTAATGATTGGTGAAAGCAGGATCATATATTCACGTGGATCATATTCAAAATCCGCATCCTGAATAATTACACAATCGCCGCCGGCCTGGTTAAAACCTGTATGTAAAGCCGCACCCTTGCCCAGGTTTTTATCATGGTTCATCAGTTTAATTGAAACGGAGGAATTTTTTTCTATGTACTGCTGCACAACTTCCCTTGTTTGATCGGATGAATAATCATTGACGACAATAATCTCCTTACGGATATTTCCAAGATTGACCTGAACCACCGTGTCTAAAACTTCTGCAATGGTTGATTCTTCATTATATGCAGGGATAATAATTGAAAGTGTATGGATGCTGGAAGTCATTTTCCGGGTCTCATATTAATAATCTCAATGATACATGAATGAAGGCTAAAAGGTACTAAAATCTGAAAGATAAAGAAAACGGTTTTGATTTTTTTGTTTCTCGCAGATTTGCGCAGATAACCTCGCAGATTTTCACAGATTTCTAATTTAGGGACCATGTCTGCGTTAATCTGCGGTTTAATTTGCGTTAATCTGCGAGAAGCCTTTAAAAAATTTTTAACATCCCAAGCAGGGGATGGGGTGAGTTATGGTAGTATGCGTGATAAAATATTTTCTTAAAGATTTGTTACTATTTATCAAAAACGTTACATGGATATCAGGTTTATTTAATCAACTGAATATGAACTATATCTGGTTATTTTAAAATCATCGAAATAAGCAGAATCATTGCCTGTATACCAGAGATATATTTTCATCTCTTTTCCATCCATTTCGGGAGGAATAAAAAATCCGGCAGAAATGTTATACCATCCCGTAATTGTATCCGGTGTAATAACGTTTTCATCAAAATAAAACACTTCAGATGTTAATCCCGAGGCTATGATCAAACCCTTTCTCGGTACACCGGAATACTTCACCTCCAGGTCAAAACTTTCATCCTCATGCACCTGAAAGGGAATTGTTGTCATGGAAAAGGGATGTAACGGATTAAGCTTGGCTGAATAATTGCCAGACCATGTCAGTTCGGCACTCTGTGTTACACCGTGTTCAAATAAGATCGAATCCGGAAGGGAAAGAAAATAGTTATTGTTGTTTGTGACATGATCGGCATTGCAGAAAAGGACCTGAACAATCCTTCTTTCAGGGATAGTAAAATTTGTTTTTCTGTTTTTCAGATCAAATATATGGATCTTATTAAACCGGCCAATGAGGTTTGTTGTATAGCTTTGCAGATAGGGCTTCATAATGAGTTCTTCCGGATTTCTAACAATCATATATTTAGCCCCTTTATCGATGGAATGTTGTATACCTGCACTATCCCTGTTATACAGAATTTTTTCTCCCTCACCAAATTGTGTTTCTACGTGTTCAACCCATCCTTTACGATTCATAAGGTAAAGCGGAAGCTGTGTCTCACCTGAAATTGAAATAATAGTATCTCTCAGCATGATACCATTTTTTTCCAGATATGGAGTGATTTCATAGTAATCACGGAGCGTGTAAAATATTTTATTTTTATCGTTATATCTTCGATCCAGCTCAGATTTAGCATACCAGATATTATAGAGGAGGAAACAGCAGAACAATGATTTAAAAATAATGGATTTGAACAATCTTATATGTTTTTTCTTCATTATACTGAAGGAAACGATCAGTATAAATACCGGCAGGATATAGATATTAATTGTATAATAATCGTGGTCTTTTAACATAAAGAATTGCAGTATGATATAAAGCAGGGTAATGGGAATGATGAACATAATGGTATAAAATAACAGGCGATCAGCAGACCGGTGATATACCAACAGATATATGAATGATATTATCAGGAAAATATGTGTCCATATGCTGAAATATTCTGTAAACCAGATCTTGCGTATGGCAATTATAACATTTCTGATTGCTTCCGGCTCCATATTCCAGATAGGGAACCCCCTGGTTGAAAAGTAATAGCAGTCATGAGTGTTATTATACCGGTGGGCATGGATTATCCATAAAAAGATTACAATAATCCCAAGGATGAATGGGATTACCTGTATCAAACCTTTACGGAATATCCTCTCACCATCAGGGCGGAAATGCATTATATTCAGTCTTTCAAGAAAAAAAATCACTGCAACGGACACAAGGCTGAAAAGCCCTGTTATTTTAAACGCCCCGGCAAAGAAAAAGAATAATGCACTTAAGCAGAGATTTTTATAATTCCTCTTGTAATAGTAATTGATAAAATAAAACCATGCTATGAATACACATGACAGTGCGGATGTATTTGTAAGGTAGTTGTTGGCATAATAAGCTATCACAGGTGATGAAAGCAGAATGATTGGAAGGGATATGGACCAGAATATGTCGTCCAGTAAAATATTCAGTAGCCTGAACAGGTAAAAAAGTCCGGTAAAGAAGATCAATGTATTGATGATTCTGTAGATATAATCATGGTATCCAAAGACTTTATAAAAAACAGCAACCAGGTAATATAAAAAAGGCATTTCACTGGGAGCACATTTCCCACTGGTACCATTATCAGAAGTCAGATTGTGGGTCTCGGGATGGAAGAAATCCATTCCATCCTGGTAATAATTAAGAGCTAATGAGGCACAATCAGCCTGTCTGGGAAAATGTATGGACTGGGGCTTTTTGAAAAGGATCTCCTGATAATTATAATACCAGGAAATGATTAAAAGGGTAATAATAAAGATAGCGGATCCAATAAATTTATACCGGGTGAATATGTCTTTTTGATCCGGCACTGTCAGCTCCATTTCAGATTGCTCGTTAATTTTATTTTGAATTTTAAAAGTTAATCAAAAAATTAAATATGGAATAACGATAAATCGAAGATTTTAGGATAAATAAATAATCAATAAAAGTTCTCGCAGATTTGCGCTGATTCATTACGCAGATTTACGCTGATAAATCATTATTATGGAAGAAAACAAAATATCCTATGATGTTAGAGGGGCAATTTATAGAGTTTATAATGAACTTGGCCCCGGATTATTAGAGTCGGTTTATGAAACTGCCTTAATCTTTGAATTGAGGGAATTAGGATATACTATTCAAAATCAGGTCGGAATCCCAATGAATTACAGAAATATTAAATGTGATGTAGGTTTCCGTATGGATATCCTCGTTAATAATTGTGTCGTTATAGAAATTAAATCTGTTGAAGCTTTGCAGGATATTCATCATAAACAATTATTAACCTACTTAAAACTTTCCGGTAATAAACTTGGGATTTTGGTTAATTTCAATACCATGTCCATAAATAGCAATATTGTCCGGATTGTTAATAATTTATAATCTGCGCATATCAGCGAATAAATCTGCGCAAATCTGCGAGAAATATTCAGTTAATATTTTTCAGGAAACAGTTCTGCAAGACCTTTTTCGGAAGCTTCGCATATCCCCCTTTCAGTAATTAATCCTGTAATGAGTCTGGCAGGAGTTACATCAAAGCCATAATTTGAAACCGGGCTGGCAGGATCCATGATCAATACTTTCTTATTTTCATTGTCAGCCAATCCCTCAATAAATTTAACCTCATCGGCATCCCTTTCCTCGATAGGGATTTCAAGGAGCCCGTTGTGAATGGAAAAATCTATTGATGAAGACGGTAAGGCAACGTAGAAGGGCACATGGTTATCTTTTGCGGCCAGGGCTTTCAGGTATGTCCCGATTTTATTAGCCACATCACCCGAACGTGTTGTGCGGTCACTTCCTACAATAATCAGGTCAACTAATCCATGCTGCATGAGATGGCCTCCTGCATTATCAACGATCACAGTATGGGGCACACCATGTTGTAAAAGTTCCCAGGCAGTGAGCCGGCTTCCCTGGTTCCTGGGACGGGTTTCATCGACCCATACATGAATGGGAATACCCAGATCGTATGCCATATATATCGGGGCAGTAGCGGTTCCGTAATCAATACAGGCAAGCCAGCCTGCATTGCAGTGAGTTAAAATATTGACGGGGTTTCCCTGCTTTTCTTTGTAAATAGTTTCAATTATGGGCAGTCCATGATAACCTATCTGCCGGCATGATTCTTTTTCATCTTTCAGGATATTCAAACTGGTTTTTAAAGTGGCTTCCGGCAGTTTATCAGGATTGTCTGAATACATGATCGTTTCAATCATCCGTTTCACTGCCATGTCGAGGTTGATTGCTGTCGGGCGGGCATGACGCACTTTTTCTACAAAGGAAAAGACATAAGACAATGGATCTTCTTTTTTTACTGCTTCTATTGTGGCAAGATAAATACCGAATGCGGCTGTCACCCCGATCAATGGAGCACCCCTTACTTTCATTTCCCGGATGGCATTCAAAGCATCTTCCGAAGTATGAAGCTCGTCAATAACAAAACGAAAAGGGAGTTCATGCTGATTAATGTACTTAATGACCTTATGATCGGTTTCATCAAGCCAGATGGTCTGGTAAGGTTTTCCGTTTATTAACATTTAGTTAGATATAAATGGGCACAGAGAACCACAGAGATAAATTGAGATACACAGAGCATATTCTCAGTGGCTCTCTGTGACCTGATCGAATATATCATTTATTTTTAATGGAGGTTCGAGATGAAAAGTTTTTATTCCAAGTTTAGATGCATTTTCGATATGGATAAGGATATCGTCGACAAATAAAGTTTCTTCCGGAACAAGATTACGATCTTTCAAAACATATTCAAATATTTTAAGATCCGGTTTACTCATATGGATTGTATGGGAATAGTAGACCTTTTCAAATAATTCTGACAGGTTCGCAATACCATAGTCTTCTTTCAACCGGTTATTATAAACTACCTCATGCATTGCATTGGTATTACTGAGGAGGAATAACCGGAATTTTGATTTAAGTTTAATAATGGTCTCAATCGCTCCAGGGGAAAATCCCCCGATCATTGCATTCCAGGCCTCAGCTATAACATGATCCGGCAAATTATTTCCAGTGACTCTCCTGATTTCGGAAATGAACTTTTCAGGGCTGATAGATCCTATCTCGAACTGGTAAAAGAATTTATACCTGGAAAATACGATATCAAGATCATTAATTTCAGGAATACCAAATTCTTTAAAAGCAGTAATGGTTTTTTCAAGGTGAATATCCAGAAGGACCTTGCCAAGGTCGAAGATGATGTTCTTAATATTTTTAAGGTCAATCATAATTGAAATAAAGAATTATTCGATTAACAATAGATTTAAAAAGCCTCTCGCAGATTTTCACAGATTTTTAATTGAAGAACATTATTTGAGTGAATCTGCGATTTAATCTGCGTAAATCTGCGAGAAATAAGTTTTATTTATTCATTCAATATTTTTGAAAATAGATATGATACAGCGCCTCTGCAAATTATTATTTTTCAATCCAGTCACCATTTTCCTTAATTAAATTAATCAATTCATCAATGGCATGTTGCACCGGGATATTTTTCTTTATGGCTTCTTTCTCTTTATATAATGTGATCTTTCCCGGTGCACTGCCGACAAATCCATAGTCTGCATCAGCCATTTCACCAGGTCCATTAACAATACAACCCATTACAGCAATTTTAAGGTGTTTGAGATGCTGTGTGGATTTTTTAACCCCGGCAAGCGTATCCTGGATATTAAATAATGTCCGGCCACATGAAGGGCAGGCAATGTACTCTGTTTTGAATATTCTTGCTCTTGCAGCCTGTAATATCCGGAATGCGAGATGTGTATTTTCACCGGGTGAAAAATTCGGATTATTCAGCCATAATCCGTCTGCAAGACCATCTGTAAAAAATACGCCAAGATCGGAAGCTGCTTTCAGGAAATATAATTCTTTATCATTGTCGGAATAATCAGATTGAATAATAACAGGAATGGTCGATGCGTATCGGGACAGGACATTGAATGCATGGTATAATTTATTTCGCTCACTGGTTTGAAATGACATTATGAGGACGATATTATCAAAGTCACCAATCGTTTGGAGGAATTGATCATTCAATTCTTCAGGATTGGCCCGGATAAAATGGAGTGATTGGAATACTATACCGGCTTGTTGAAATTCTTTCACGCTAAAAGACGGGTAAAAGTTTTTGTATTTTGATCCATATTTGTGCCAGATAGGATAATCTGTGATTAATAAGGTTTTTTCAGGCAGGGAAGAAGATTTATCAGGGGTGGGTGAATAAAAAAAGTCAGCGGTCATTTCATCATTCATATCAGAGATTCCATCGGATATTAGGAGAGAAGATATGACTACCGGCACATTATTCCCGCCTTTATTCATGATCTCCTTTGTTTTTCGTCTCG
>CAZRHW010000138.1:0-6529 GCA_964599785.1 uncultured Bacteroides sp.
ACAGACAGAACATGGATTGAATCCGGATGAGGAGACCATAGCTGAAATGTTGAAAAAAGCAGGGTATGCAACAGCCATTTTCGGCAAATGGCATCTTGGTTGCCATCCGGGACTCCTTCCTACAGACCAGGGATTTGATGAGTATTTCGGACTACCTTACAGCAACGATATGAGTCCCGATCCAATGAATAATCCAAGGCCTAACGCCAGAAATTATCCCCCGCTGCCGTTATATGACAATGATTCGGTTATCATGCTCGAACCGGACCAGTCAAACCTCACTACCTGGTATACTGAACGGGCAGTTGATTTTATTAATCGTCAGAAGGATCATCCCTTTTTCCTCTATGTCCCCCACTCCATGCCCCATGTTCCTTTATATGTTTCGGAAAAGTTCAAAGGCAAATCTGACAGGGGATTATACGGCGATGTGATCATGGAAATTGACTGGTCTGTAGGAGAGATCATAAATGCACTGGAGGAGAATGACTTACTGGAGAACACCTTCATTCTTTATACATCTGATAATGGTCCATGGCTGATCTTTGGTGATCACAGCGGATCTGCCGGCCCTCTGCGTGAAGGTAAAGGAACATCATGGGAAGGTGGTGTAAGGGTACCTGCTATCATGCACTGGCCAGGTAAGATACCTGCAGGAAGAGAATGCAGAACGCCCCTGATGACCATTGATATCCTGCCAACCCTGGCACATATTACAGGGACATCACTTCCTGAAAAAAAGATTGACGGATTAAATGTCTGGCCTATCATTGCCGGTGATCCAGGTGCCAAAAACCCGCATGATGCTTACTTTATTTACTATGAAGTAAACCAGTTGCAAGCCTTGATCAGCGGGGACTGGAAAATGATTTTCCCCCATCGTTACCGCACAATCCACGATGCTGTTATCGGTCATGGCGGTCAGCCCGGAGAATATAACCACCTGAACATTGAAGAAGTTGAATTATATAATATTGGAGAAGATATTACAGAATCTGTTAATGTAGCCGCTGATTTCCCCGATGTGATAATGAAACTCAGTATACTTGCTGATAGTTGCAGGACAGATATTGGTGATGCTTTAACCGGTGTGGAAGGAAAAAATTCCCGTAAACCCGGGATGAGATCCAATATTTTCGAATAAAATCAGTTCTGAAAATGCCAGTCTTATAACTTATCATGTTCCACCGCCTCTAAAATAAGATCGGTGGTAATTGCATCCAGGCATGCTACATTATCTTCATTTATGATAACGGCAACACTTATACCGTAATCAGGTAAATAAAACATAGATGTAAGGTATCCAAAAGTTCTTCCTGTATATCCTATAAGTTCCACACCGGCGTTATTACCGGGCGCAATAAGCCGAATAATTTCTGGTTACCATATTAATGGAATTAAATGAAATTTTGTTTTCCGGCAGTATTCCGTATATCCCGGTAAATTAGCTTTCAGATATTTTTCCTCACCTATTATTCTTAAAACAAGCACTAAAGGCATGAGGATAATAAAAGGGATTGATGCCCAATATGAACCCAGGGCCACTGGTGTAAATATTATAAATATCATACCACCGGTATACATTGGATGACGAACAATTTTATATGGTCCTGTTTCAATAACTTTCTGATCCTTATGTTTTTCTATAATTGCCGTTGCAAAACTATTCTCCTTCATTACCCTGACTATTATCAAATACCCACATAATACAAACATATCGGATATGATGACGATGTAAAACGGAACCTCGGACCAATGAAAACGATGATCAAAGCCCGGAACTAAAAATCCGATGAGAAATACAAGAGAAAAAATATTTTGTATGGATTTATGTATTTTTTCCTTCTCGCGCCTTTTTAAAATTCTGCTCTCAAGTAATTCAGGATCTTTCCTGAGAAAATATATAATGACAAAAATTGCCGGGATCATAAGAGTCAAGAAATAAGCCCAGACTTCCCAATATCTTAACGTTCCGGCAGGAAGAAAGAATAATAAACCCATAAAAATGAAGATCAACAGTACGCTGAATAAAATTTTATAAACCGTCTTTGGATGAATATTCTCCACTGGTTTATTATTGATATTCATATTTTTATATCCTTTCTAAGATTTAAAAATATTAATCGGCTTATCCTGTACTATTAAGGAAATTTGAATAAATAAATAATTCGTTAACCTGAAGAATAAACCTAACTCATAAATTTATTTCTCTTCCCTATACCTCAGATACTCCTCAATCTTATGCTCGTATTCTTCCTTGATCATGATAAGTTGTAAGATTGCCCTGTCAATGATCCGAAGACGCTCTGACATATCATGGTATTCATGATCATCATGGATCCCATTTTTTTTCGTTGAAAGATCCTGCATCAGCATTTTTAAAAGTGGTTATATCAAAAATATACATTTTTTATTCCAATATTAATAAATCGCTGATATACTTTACATTATAAATAAAAAAGTACAAAAAAACAGGTTTAAAATGTACGATTTCATGAAGGAGTGTACGATTATGAACATTTTAAGGCATAGAAATTTCAAACCAGCAGAAAAACTGTTCAGTCACAAGGAAATATAATTCCATGCCTTTTGTTATCTTCGAATCTGAAAATTCCTTCCATGATCAGGCTTTTCATCACGTTTGCTTTACTGGGTGCAGCCTTTTGTATGACTGCACAGCAAGTACCTCATTCAACCTATGGACAGATAGTTCTGGTAAACCGGTTATATGAGACAAACATAAAAATGATCCGGCCTGATAAACCGATAACTGTAAGAATGGCTGATGGCAGAAAAATTGACGGCGCATTCTATCTTGAAGATGAATGGATAATGGTTATTGGACATGAAAGGATCAGGATGGACAGCATTTATTCCCTGTCCGGCTTTATTATCAGAAACAACAAAGAAAAGGCTGCCGGAGCAGGATTATCAATACTTTCCATCCTTGGCACCATATACCCCCTCTATCAGATCATTGGCGGTTTTGGTCTTGGCGATGGAAAAGCAGTATTTGTCGGTGTCACCCTGCTCTTCTTTGATATGATCCTGGCCTATGCCGGAACTAATCTGGCAGGTATCCTGCCCCGGCGATTCAATATGATGAACTGGATGATCAGGATCGATCACAACCAGGTTTCTTTACCAACTTCCATTGAAATACCACATATTACTGATCCATAAATAGGGATTAGTTGTCTGTTGCCTGCTGCCTGATACCTGTTACCCTTTGCCTTTTGCCTTTTACCTTTTATTTGTACCTGTTTGTTAAAAAATATTCTTTGGAAAATAAATAAGAATTGTAAAATTTGTCAGTGAATATTAAGGTAATATTCCGGCATGATCAACTTAGTGCTATTCACCTTATAATCAATTCACAACGCTCATTTTATTTTATCCGATTCATTTTTAAGTAAACAGAATACACGATTAGTAACTGGAAAATGTATGCTGTCATAGATATAGAAACCACAGGAGGCAGTCCGAAATTCGAAAAGATCACTGAAATTGCCCTTTATATTTTCGATGGAAAGCAGATCGTGGATGAGTTCGTTACGCTTATCAATCCTGAAAAGCCTATTCCCTACTTTATATCATCCCTGACAGGTATCACGAATGAAATGGTTGCCGACGCCCCAAAGTTTTATGAGATAGCTAAACAAATTGTTGAGATGACAGAAGATAATATATTTGTTGCTCATAATGTTACGTTTGACTACAAATTTATAAGAAGCGAATTTAAAAATCTGGGGTTTAATTTTGTCAGGAACAATCTTTGCACCTTTCAGCTTTCAAGAAAGCTTTTTCCCGGTCATCGTTCCTACAGTCTTGGAAACATCTGCAACGATTTAGGTATTACGATTGAAAATCGTCATCGTGCAGCAGGAGATGCTTTTGCCACGGTCAGGCTCCTGGAATTACTTATCGGAAAATGCAATGATGAAGGCATCGAAGACCTGATAGCTGTTTCGGCCAGGCCTACCCTGAAAAACCTTCATCCTCTTCTTGATCAGAAAATAGTAAATAACCTGCCCGAGGAAACAGGTGTTTATTATTTTCTGAACGACCAGAACCAGATCATTTATGTTGGAAAAAGTAAGAATATCAAACAGAGGGTCCTCAGTCACCTCAGTAATAACGGTTCAAAACGTGCAATAGAACTGAAGGAAAGTATTGCATCGATTGACCTGGAGATCACGGGAAGTGAGCTTGTTGCCCTGCTGATTGAATCAAGTGAGATCAAAAAACATTCACCTCCATTTAACAGGGCACAGAAAAGAAAAGTTTTGCACTATGGACTGTATTCCTTCAAAGGTGAAAATGGTTATTTGAACCTTAAAATTGATAAAACAGCTAACCGGATAAACGATACACCGCACACCTGTTTTGAAAATTTAACAGAGGCCAGAACTTTGCTTACAAGGCTTGTTGAACGACACTGGCTTTGTCAGAAACTCTGCGGGCTCTATGAAACAGAAGGTGCCTGTTTCCATTACGAGATCCGGCAATGCAATGGTGCCTGCATCGGTAAGGAATCGCCTGGCATATATAACAACAGGGTTACCAAAGCCCTGGGCACTTTTTATTATAATCATAATAACCTTCTGATCATCGATGAGGGAAGAAACCAGGCTGAAAGATCTGTTGTCCGGATCGAAAACGGGAAATATATTGGTTTCGGATACCTGAACGTTGAAGAGTCCTATGTTCATATTGATTCATTCCTCGACTGTATTAAGATATACGAGGATAACAGGGATATTCATCAGATTATCAAAACATACCTGAATCATAATAATGTGGAAAAAATTATCAGGTATTGAGGGATGCTATATAGTGTGAAAGTGCGAAGGTGGAATTTTCCACTTTCCCATTTTTACATTTGCCCACTTTAACACTTTCCCACTTGCCTTATCTGCAAATGATCTTCCGGATTTATTTAAGCTAATCCAGAACCCTGTCCAGTTTTTGAACCAGTAACTTTATATTTTCCTGTGTTTCTTCGTCAAAATCCTCAAACCGGATATTGTTATTTTGTAAATGAAGGACGAAATTTGATGTAAGCTGGGTTCTGGAAAGGTTATTATTTTCGATGTATTCAGAATTTGATTCAGTGATGCCCACACGCTGGTGCAGAATTAAATTTTTAAAATCTATTGTAGAGAATAGATCTTCAATACAGTTTATACCTTCAAGTTTGATAATTTTCCGGGCAGCCAGTTTTTCATTGTTATGAAAAATGTTGGTTTTCAAATCATTAAAAACAAGATTCCCATCATCATCATCATCAAGCAGAACAATGAAATCAAGCTTCCATCCCATCAGCATATTGACAAGGGCAGGTACATTTAAAACATCAGTTGCAGGCAGAAAATAGATTTCTTTGTTAAAATCAATCAGGCTGAAGATAGTTTTCAGGTAATGATAAGTAGTAGTATCTTCAACAATCACATTATTCTTTTTCTTAACAAATTGATGATCACTAAGTTTCGTTCCCATCAGGGTGTATATGGGAGAAAGGGTATCGGTAGACGCTTCGTTCAGTGATTTAGCATCAAACAAAACCGTCTCACTCTTAATATCGTCCTCCATTGCTCTCTGCACAGCAAGAAGACGGTATAGCTTACTCATATTAATCAGATGCGGTGAATGGGTCGTATAGATGATCTGGATATCTTCTTTAATATCCTCAAAAACTTTGAGTACATCCTCCTGTGCCCTTGCGTGCAGACTCAAGCCTGGTTCATCAATCAGAAAGACTCTTGACCTGTCCCTGTTCTCAATGGCACTGGCTTTGAGTTCAAGATAAAAGGATAAAAACCATCTTACTCCCCTGCTTCGCTGCTTAGGATAGAGCCGTTCCTGGTCATCTTTGATCCAGAATTCAATATAAGGCCTTCCCATTTTTTCAGGATGACTGAAATCATAATGTTCAAGTTCAAAATTTATTTTGATTTTATTCTGTTTCCCAAGATTTTGACGCCAATAGTCCTGAAAGTTCAACGTGATCTCATTATTCAGTTTTTCTATTTTTTGCTTCAGGATCCTGTTGTTCTGGACATCGAAAAATTTTTCATTTAAACCGGCAATTGTTAGAAAGTTTCGCGCTGCCTTAATACCTTCAACATGAGAGTTTTCCATAAATATATCATCCAGATCGATACGATTTGGAAGAAGACTACTAAAATCCTCGAACATTTCAAATACCGGTATGTGTTTAAAAGTTTCTTCAGCCAGTTCATTTTCAGAATAATATGCAGCTATCTTCTCTAATTCCTTATCAACAGTATCATCTGCTTCATCCGGATCCATACCCCTGAGAATCTTTGCTGCGACGGCTTTCCTTTTTGATACAAGTTTTCTTTTTTTGTCAAGTATGGCTTGATTTCCTATATGACGGCGGGAAGCTATTTCGAGCTTATTATGTATCCGTCTTTTTTCCCTTGAAGAAAGGAGGCTATCATAGTACTTTTGCAGGCCGGTCATTTCCCTGTATGAAGATTCCCATTCTTCCCTGGCCTTATCAAAC
>CAZRHW010000139.1:0-3816 GCA_964599785.1 uncultured Bacteroides sp.
ATCCTGATCAACCTCGTAAATAAGATGATCAAGCAAATCCCACACTTCCTGGTACTCATCATTTCTGATTCCCGTAACCGCTTCTAAATCAGTAAGTTTATCCTCATAACTCTCCAGATTGTCACAAATGTAGAGAAGGGTAGAGGTTTTCACCATAGGCTATTTTGAAGATCATTAAACATATTATGTGAACGTCTAATAAAAGAAAAAAGTATTTGTATTGCCGGAAATAAGAAAAAAATATTGAGTCTGCAAAAATTTCATTGTACAGCAATTACCGAACGCATATACCGAAGCTTGATTTGAGATGCATTACGAACAGAGAATCAACTGACTGTAAGGTTGATTTTATTTTCTTTGATGAGTTTTCTCAGGTTAATCAGGGCATATCTCATACGTCCGAGAGCAGTATTAATACTTACATTGGTTTGTTCAGCTATTTCCTTGAAGCTTAAACCACCATAATGCCGGAGCAGGATTACCTGTTTCTGATCTTCGGGCAACTCATCAATAAGTGAACGGACATCATTGATGATCTGTTCCCTGATGATGAATTCTTCGATATTTCCTTCAGAGAGTTTTTTCGAGTTGAAGATATCAGTTTCATAATCCTCACTTGTAAAAGTATTGATCTGTTTTTCCTTTCTGAAATGATCGATGATCAGGTTATGTGCAATCCGGATAACCCAGGACAGAAATTTCCCATCATCTCTGTACTTTCCGTCATGCAGGGATTTGATAACCTTAATGAAAGTATCCTGAAAGATATCTTCAGCCAGATGCTGGTTTTTAACAGTAAGGATGATGTAGGTATAAACCTTATTTTTATGTCTGTTGATCAGGATTTCAATACTGGCATTGTCTCCGCCAAGGAATTTTTGAACCAGTTCCTGATCGGATAGTTGCATTAACATGAAAACTACCTCCTTCTTTGGTTAGAATAAGGTAGAAATGATCAATAGGCCCTCCTCCAGATTTTTGGTTAGACAAACAATTGCGCAAGAAAGCTAAAAAAAATCATATTACAAAAAATACTACTTTTAAAGTTTGTTTTAAGCTTTCATGCATCCTGAAATCTTGCAATTTTCATGCCAGCTAGAACCAAAAATACAAAAAAAAATATTTATATCAAAGGCGCCAGGGTTCATAATCTAAAAAACATTGATGTTCAGATACCCAGGAATAAACTTGTTGTTATAACCGGATTATCAGGATCAGGCAAATCATCGCTGGCTTTTGATACGCTGTATGCAGAGGGCCAGCGTCGTTATGTCGAAAGCCTTTCGTCATATGCCCGGCAATTTCTGGGCAGGATGAACAAGCCTGATGTTGATTTTATCAGGGGTATTCCTCCTGCGATAGCGATAGAACAAAAGGTTAATACCCGGAATCCAAGGTCAACTGTAGGAACATCGACGGAAATATATGATTACCTGAAACTTCTTTATGCAAGGATCGGAAAAACTTTTTCGCCTGTTTCCGGCAAGCGCGTTAAAAAGCATACTGTTACAGATGTTATTAACTATCTTGCTTCACTTGGCGAGGGGGTCAATGGACTGATCCTGGCTCCGTATATTTTTTCTGTTGACCGCGAAATGAAGGAGGAGATGGGATTGCTTCTTAAACAGGGGATTACACGTATTGAATCGGATGGGAAATTGTACAGGCTGGAAGAATTGATGGCCGGTTCTCCTGATTTCATTCCTGATAAAAAGGTAAATATTGTCATTGACAGGATAAAGGTTCAACTGGATGAAGATTCTATGGCACGATATGCTGATTCAGTGCAGACAGCTTTCAGTTTGGGTAAAGGAGCATGCCTGGTAAGAACAGTGGATGAAAATAATCCATCGGTATGCTCGTTTTCCGACAGGTTTGAAGCAGATGGGATAATTTTCGAAGAACCCGATGTTCATATGTTCAGTTTTAATAATCCATTGGGAGCATGTCCGTTATGTGAAGGTTATGGGAAGGTGATCGGGATCGATGAGGATCTGGTAATTCCGAATAAAAGCCTGACAATCTTTGAAGATGCCATTGTCTGCTGGAGAGGTGAGAAAATGAAGAAATGGAAAGAAAAACTCATACGTCAGGCGGATATTTCCGGCATACCTATTCATAAATCTTATTACCAGCTCACATCAGAACAGAAGCAACTGGTATGGAACGGCAACAGGTATTTTAAAGGCCTCAACGCTTTTTTTAAACATCTTGAAGAAAAAAAGTATAAGATCCAGTACAGGGTCATGTTATCCCGGTACCGTGGTAAAACCGAATGTCCTGAATGCAGGGGAACACGTTTAAAGAAAGAAGCTTCCTATGTCAGGATTCAGAAAAAGCCCATACAGGAACTTGTTACGATGCCGGTGACGGAATTGTACAAATTTGTAAATAACCTCAATCTGAATGAGAATGAAGAGAAGATCGCCGGAAGGATCCTTACGGAACTGAGTCACAGGCTTAAATATCTTGTTGAGGTAGGCCTGGGTTATCTCACACTGAACAGATTATCCTCCACGCTTTCGGGAGGAGAATCCCAACGCATTAATCTGGCCACCTCATTGGGGAGCAGTCTTGTTGGTTCACTCTATATTCTGGATGAGCCCAGTATCGGTCTCCATCCGAGAGATACCCACCTGCTGATCGATGTATTAAAAAATCTTCAAAAACTGGGGAATACTGTGCTGGTAGTTGAACATGATGAAGAGATTATCAGATCGGCCGATGAGATAATTGATATCGGCCCGCTGGCTGGCATACAGGGAGGGCGGATCGTCTACCAGGGCCATCCGGATGATCTTTTAAGAGCTGATCAAAGCCTGACTGCAAAATATTTAAAAGGTGAAGAAGAAATAGAGGTTCCTTCAATCAGAAGAAAATGGAATAATTATATAAGGATCTGTGGTGCCAGGGAAAATAATCTTAAAAATATTAATGTAAAGATTCCGCTGAACATCATGACTGTCGTCACGGGTGTGAGCGGATCAGGTAAATCGTCACTGGTAAAGAATATCCTGTTTCCGGCATTAAATAAATTGTATAATGGCTTTGGTGAACGATCCGGGTTACATGATTTTGTGGATGGTGACATACATATGCTTGAGAAAATTGAGCTTATTGACCAGAATCCAATAGGTAAATCATCCCGGTCCAACCCGGTCACCTATATGAAAGCGTATGATGAAATTCGTAGACTGTATGCTGATCAGCAGATTTCAAAAATAAACGGGTATAAGCCTTCACATTTTTCATTTAATATCGATGGCGGTCGCTGCGAGGAATGTCAGGGGGAAGGTATTATTAAAGTCGAAATGCAGTTCATGGCGGATATCAGCCTGTTATGTGAAAGTTGCCATGGTAAAAGATTTAAGGATGAAATACTGGAGGTAAGATACCGTGAGAAGAATATATTTGATTTATTGGAATTAAGTGTAAACCAGGCAATTGATTTTTTTAATGAATCAAACGGAAATCTTGAAAGGAAAATCGTTGAAAAACTCAAGCCTCTGGCCAATGTTGGTCTTGGTTATATCAAACTCGGACAATCTTCAAGTACATTGAGTGGTGGTGAAAGTCAAAGGATTAAACTGGCATCTTTTCTGGTGAAGGAACAGAATAAAAAATCAACACTTTTTATTTTCGATGAGCCGACAACCGGCTTACATTTCCATGATATCAAGCGGTTGCTTGATGCTTTTAATGCTTTAATTGAAAAAGGTCATAGTGTTCTTATCGTTGAACATAATCTTGAAATCTTAAAATCGGCAGATTGGATTGTAGATCTTGGACCGGAGGGGGGGGCCAGGGGGGGGTATA
>CAZRHW010000139.1:3826-6528 GCA_964599785.1 uncultured Bacteroides sp.
GGCGGGCCTGCGACCCCGCCCGGTCGGCCCGTGGCCGGGGGGGGCCGGCCCCGCGGGCCCCATATCGTCTTTGAAGGGAAGCCGGAGGATGTGGTGAAGGAGAAAAATTCTTTTACAGGCACGTTTCTGGCAAAAAAGATACAAAAAAAGCCTATTTATGAATAGGCTTTTGCTGTTCAGCAGAGGTAAAATTATTTCTCTTTGAATCCAAACATGATAGCAACACAACCGTTGATAATATCTTCAGGAAGACCCTCGGTTGCAGGAACTTTAACAAAGATTTTCAGCTGCTGACTTGCTTCCAGCCTGAAATCCCAGATTCGTGAATAGTCATGGGATTTGTTCGTATATAAAATATTCCGGTCAGCGTCAATCACCCTGAATTCAATATCCGGCAAATCATCACTGCCGCATACAGAGATCCTGTAGTCGGTTTCGGAGTAAAAGGTCTTGTAAAGCTCTGCTTCTTCACCAATGGTTAATATGGCTGCATGATAATTTCCATCATGAATAAATGGAGCAAGCTCGACTTTGCAGATTTTCTTTGCAAAACCTTTGCACTGTGCATTTACAGCAAGGGGAATGAATGCCAGAGCAGCTATAACGATGATAAGATGAAATATCCTTTTCATAGAACGAATGTTTTAAGAAATGAAATTTTGTCTCAGAGCCTTAATTTTATCCGTAAGTTCATTAAAGATCGCAGTTGTAATTTTAATTGTTGATTCTGACTTGAGAACAGTAACATTAGACTCTTCATCAGGTACCACCTGTATTTTGGATGTGCTGATGGTTATTTTGTCAAAAGTTGCCTTTAAATCATTGATACCACCCATCAGTGAGATCACATCCGGATTGTCCTGGTTATCCTCGAGAAGTTTCAGAACCCATTCAAAAGAGAGCTTCTGATCTACAATCCTCTCAACCAGTTTATTACCTTCAATAGGACTGTCACCAACAAGACTTGTCGCAATATATAATCCTTCAATCCAACCTCCAACAAGGACGATGGAGGCAAGTGCAGGCCTGTCATTTTCAGTTAAGAACGAACTGGAACTCATGATTGTTTCCGAAATAATATCCATAATAACCTCCCGGTTATTGATGTTCTCTTCAAGCCTTTCAACGGTGCTGTTATCAATTGCATCAAGTATCCCAAGTCCGTCAGCCATCTGTTTGGCGGCACTCATATAATCAATGGAAGTCTGGGTTTGATCAAACAAACTGGCAAAACTAAGATCTGTTGTATAAATTCCAAGATTCAATGCCATCATCCTGTTCGTGGTGTATTTTGAAATATTAGATATTGGATTCAAAAGTTCTTCATTGTAAGTGGCTCCGGCATTTTTCAGGAGCATTGCTGTTTCAAGGGGAGAAGGCAGAGAATAAAAAATCTGCTTGGCTGTACCGATATCATTCAGAAGATCTTCACTGATCTCGGCAGAGTCCAGGCCAAAGTCTTCACCAGTTCTGCTTTTTTTATCAGATGCACAGCCTGAAAACATAACTGCAGCAAGAAATATGGCAATTAGTTTAACAGGTATTGACAGGAAACTTTTCTTGCCCATAGGTCAGGTTTTAATGATAATTGTGAAAAAGATTTTCTAATCAGTAGTAAAATTAACACTTTTTTTTAAAAAACAAAATTGGTGAAAGAAATCAGAAGTTTGTAAATACCTAACTTTCAAAATATTATAAGACCGGTTTACATGAATACTATCGGGATGCCGTTTTTGTAATATGAAAAACAATGTTATTCAGCGTCATTCGGGATTCAGGAAAGATGGTTAAAATGAAAACAGCCTGCAGCAACATATGTTTAATGGATGATAATTTTAGAAGATAGATCAGGCAGGATATGACCAATTACGGATGCATGCCCGATACCCGAATCCCGAAGATTTTGAAGGAATCCATTACTGTTTTTCTCAGGTATTGAGAACAGCAATCCCCCTGATGTTTGCGCATCACACAGAATGAATTTCAGGTCTTCCGGAACGCTGTCTTTCCATATTATCCATTTACTGTAAAAGTCCTTGTTCTTGAGTGTTCCTCCCGGCAGCAGTCCGAGTTGAACCAATTCCCTTGTTCCTGGTATAACCGGTATGTTGCCATGGAATATTTCAGCAGATTTATGACTGGCCTTCAGCATTTCAAACAGATGACCCGTGAGCCCGAATCCCGTGATGTCTGTGCATGCATTAATCGGATAATTGCCGGCAATTTCGGAGGATGTTTTATTCAACTGTTTCATTAAATCTATGGTTGTACGGATAATTGTCTCATCCACCTGGCCTCTTTTAATCCCGGTACTTACAATACCTGTACCGATTGGTTTGGTCAGGATGAGGACATCTCCCGGCCGGGCACCACTGTTTGAAAGGATTTTCCCGGGATGTGCTATACCGGTCACAGCCATACCAAATTTCGGTTCGGTATCTTCAATGGTATGTCCACCTAAAATTTCCATGTCTGCTTCAGCAGCTATTGTCCTGGCTCCTTCAAGGATCATTTCGAGAATATGTAAAGGCAGCCTTTTTATGGGGAATCCAACAATATTTAAAGCAAAAATAGGCTTACCACCCATCGCATAAATATCACTGACAGCATTGGCAGCAGCGATAGCACCAAAATCAAAAGCATCATCTACCAACGGAGTGAAAAAATCGACGGTCTGGATCCTAGCTCTATCTTCATTTAAT
>CAZRHW010000140.1:0-6526 GCA_964599785.1 uncultured Bacteroides sp.
GTGTTTCCCTGCCTGACGGCAGGCAGGTTTGTGTCTTTGAGACTTTGTGGCTAAAAATTTTTCTTAATAAATGCCACAAAGACACTAAAACACCAAGATTCACAAAGATATTGACAGCATTTATGTTTTAATTTATTAATTTTCAAAATATTACTATATCGAACTCACGTTAATTTATATTGACTGGAAAGCAGGCTCATGAATATTCCAGTATTCCAGTAACCAAATACCCCGGTTAACAACCGGGTTTACACGTCTTATCGAAATTACATTCAGCTGCAGGTTGACAACCTGCAAAACTTGATTTTCCCAAACCCAAAACCCACACTAACAAATATACCAGTTTACCAATACACCAATAAACCAGTATTCCAATCCCATATTTCTTTGACTTCAACCATGATTATATTATTTTTATGTTGCATTTAGATTATGTAGGAAAACTAATCATGGAAAAACAACTCTATCATTTATTGATCAATAAAAATCCTGACCTGGAAGCTATCAGGAAAATGTGCCTGGATCATAAACCATTCCTTGATGAACTTGTTGGTAATCTGACCGAGAAGAAAGAAACGATCAGGTATAACAGCGTAAAAATCCTGACAAGCATCGCCGAAGAAAAACCTGAAAAAATGTATCCTTACTGGAATCTTTTCAGGGACCAGCTCTATAGTCAGAATACTTATCACATTCTGACAGCAATCGTACTGATTTCCAGACTTATAGCAGTAGATCAAAAGGATCTTTTTAGCGAACTTAAAGATGATTTTTTCAATTTAATGTATCATGAAAATGTTATACCGGTTAGATATCTTTTACTGAATATCTGGAGAGTTGGAAAGGCCAGGCATGAATACATCCCAAGAATAAGTGAAATATTATTTTCAGTCGACAAGATCAATCAGGAACACAAGGGCCTGCTGAAAGGAGATGCCCTTCTGGCTTTTACTGAATTATGGGATTTGCTCGATCAGGATAAAAAGATAGAAGTTATGAATTTTGCTAAAAACCAGGTTAAAAGTGATAGTCCCAAGACAAGGAAAGAAGCAAAGAAATTTTTAGAGAATTTTAAATTAAAATTTTAAATATTTTGTTGATGAATTTGAGCAATTTAATATTGAGTCAACTCCGAAAAGTTAAAAATATATAAATGCCACTCCCCAAGTCACAAACCTGCCTGCCGCCAGGCAGGTGCCCATAAATAATTCAATTTCAATAATTTATATATTATTTATCCCTGCTTACTGCAGGCTGGGAATCAGGAAAGGGGTGAAATGAGTGATAAATATATTTTAATCTATGGATTCAATAAGAGTGTGTATAAAAAAGCTCAAAGTGCGACTAACACACTGCGGGCTGTTACTATTCTTCTTAATATTAACTATGCGCTGCCATACAAATTCACAGAAATTTATTATTCCTGATTTAGCTGTACCCGGAGAGAACGCTTATCTTTCAGGTGAACTGATCTTTCCTTTGGATGATAAACCGACTCCGCAATGCCACGCATCAACCATCGTGGAAACAGGATCGGGTATGCTGGCAGCATGGTTCGGAGGCACAAATGAAGGAAATCCGGATGTAGGAATATGGATTTCTATGCATCATGACGGAAATTGGTCAAAGCCCGTGGAAGTGGTTAATGGAGTTCAATCAGACACCGTACGATATCCCTGCTGGAATCCGGTATTGTTTAAACCTCAAACCGGACCTGTTATGTTGTTTTATAAAGCAGGCCCCAACCCGGAAGAATGGTGGGGTATGCTGATGATCTCAGAAGATGATGGAAAAACATGGTCTGATCCCCGGAAAATAGGAGAAGGAAAGCTCGGTCATCTGATCGGTCCGGTTAAAAACAAACCTGTCCAGCTGGAAGACGGAACCATCCTTTGTCCATCAAGCACAGAAAATAGTGAATCCGATGGGGATTTAACCTGGAAAGTGCATTTTGAACTGACGAAAGAACACGGTAAAACATGGGAAGTGGTCGATCCCATTAATGATGGAATTGAATTTGATGCCATACAACCAAGTATTTTGAGATACCATAATGGCAAAATGCAGGTTTTATGCCGGACCCGCCAGGATGTTATAGCCCAGTCCTGGTCAGATGATAACGGCCATACATGGGACAGAATGAGAACTACTTCTTTACCAAATCCGAATGCGGGAATAGATGCTGTCACACTTAAAGACGGAAGACAATTATTAGTTTACAACCATACTATCCATGAGAGTAACTTCCCCTCAGGCCGTAATATGTTAAATATTGCTGTTTCAACAGATGGTCATAAATGGGAACCTGTTATGACACTTGAACGCCTGGAAGGAGAGTATTCTTACCCGGCAGTTATTCAAACTTACGATGGTCTGGTTCATGTAACTTACACATACAACAGGCAATCTATCAAGTATGTAGTGATAGATCCCGATAAAATACTTTAGGTAATGGCATGTTGGGCTATTGAATAATGTAAATTGTTAAATATGAAATTTTTATATAAAGCCGCGCCAGCGGCGCGGCTTTATATAGCCTTTATTATCAATAGTATCGTCCTAAATAGCACAACCTTAGGATAAGGATACACCCCCAACAGATTTTATATATATTCGTATGAAATCCTCATCATTGAAAACTTAAATTTTTCCATTTGAGAACAATTGACATCATTATTTTCCTGATATACATGGGCGGGGTGACTTTGTTCGGGGGATCATTTTACAGGAAAAACAGAACCTCTTCCGCTTTTACACTTGGTAACAGCAATATCCCGGCCTGGGTGATCAGCATGTCGATATTCGCCACCTTTGTCAGCAGCATCAGTTATCTTGCATTGCCCGGGATTGCTTTTCAAACAAACTGGAATGCCTTCGTTTTCAGCCTGTCAATACCAATCGCTGCCTTTTTGGCTTTGAAATTCTTTGTACCACTATACCGGCAGGTAAACAGCCCCTCGGCATACACTTACCTGGAAACACGATTCGGCCCATGGGCAAGAGTATACGTATCGACATGTTATCTTTTAACACAATTAATGCGTGTCGGGACAATCCTGTATTTACTGGCCCTGCCGTTAAATGCTTTTTTTGGCTGGAATATTGCCACAATTATTATTGTTACCGGGATTATAGTATTGGTATATTCGCTGCTGGGAGGTATTCAGGCGGTTGCCTGGACTGATGCCATCCAGGGAATTCTTCTCATTGGCGGTGCCATATTGGGCTTGGTTTTTATTCTTATCAGAATGCCTGAAGGCCCTGAACAGATATTTCAAATTGCCATTGAAGATAACAAACTCAGCCTGGGCAGTTTCAGCCTTGATTTATCACAATCGACTTTTTGGGTTGTTCTCGTTTACGGAATATTCATCAATATTCAGAATTTCGGTATCGACCAGAACTACATACAGAGATATATGGCAGCACGATCTGATCATGCAGCCAAATGGTCTGCCTTTTCAGGAGGAATGTTATATATCCCGGTTTCGATGTTATTCTTATTTATCGGAACTTCCCTGTATGCATTTTATTCCTCCGGTAATGCAGAATTACCTGCTGAACTTCAGAATATCACAAGAAGTGATCAGATCTTTCCTTATTTCATCGTAACACAACTGCCGGCAGGAGTGACCGGATTACTGATCGCCTCCATATTCGCAGCAGGAATGAGTACCATATCCACAAGCTTTAACAGTTCGGCAACCGTGTTTCTAACTGATTATTATCAACGATATATAAATAAAAAATCAACCGACAGAGGTTCAATGAAAATACTTTATCTTTCATCAACAGTCATTACGATACTGGGTATTATCATTGCTATCGCCATGATAAACGTAAAAAGTGCACTTGACACATGGTGGAAATTAGCCTCCGTATTCAGCGGGGGAATGCTTGGATTGTTTCTTCTGGGAGCTTTCTCAAAAAAAACTAATGTTACCGGTGCAATCGCTGGTGTCATCGCGGGAATTTTGATCATAGGGTGGCTAAGTTTATCCGCCCTTTCTGATAATCCGCAAGCTTATGGCAATCCGTTTCATACTTACCTGATAATTGTTTTTGGAACATCATCCATATTTCTTACCGGGTTTTTAGTTTCTTTATTACCATTTAGAAAAATTAAAATTGTCCATAAAAAATAAGATCCCTGAAAAGATCCCCGGAGAAAAATCAAAATTCGAAATGTTAATTTCGTTCAGTACTTCTCACTCCTGCGGTCCCGGTGGCATATGCTCCATCAGGAAATTTGTCATTAACGTATAAAGGTGCAACGTCGTCCCCTCCCCTTCATAAATGCCGTGAGACCGGTTGGGGTAAGCCATCATGGTGAAGTGTTTGTTGTATTTAATGAACTCATTAATAAGCTTTTCCACTCCCTGGTAGTGGACATTATCATCACCTGTACCATGAATGATCAACAGGTTACCTTTCAGGTTCCCGGCATAAGTCAGTGGCGAACCCTTTGTAAATCCCTCTGGATCAAGTTCAGACGTTTGCATATACCTTTCCTGGTAGATCGCATCATACAACTGCTGGTCAGGTACAGATGCAACAGCGATGCCGGTATGATAGATTTCCGGAAATTGCAATAGGGCGTTCAGTGTCATAGACCCTCCCCCGCTCCATCCCCAGATGGCCAACCTGTCTTTATCAATAAAATCCCACTCCCCAATCTTCCTTGCTGCCCTTGCCTGGTCAGCAGGAGCCAGCACTCCGATTTGTTTGTAGATGCACTTTCGCCACTCTCTTCCACGAGGTGTATTGGTTCCGCGATTATCGATACTGATAACAATATATCCCTTCTGCGTGAGCATGGTATACCACAGGTACAATCTGCCGGCAAAACCGTCCTGGACGGTTGAGCCCGCCGGTTCACCGTAAACATAGAACAACACGGGATATTTTTTCGACTGATCGAAGTTGTATGGCTTCATCATCCAGCCATCAAGCTTAACTCCATCACCTATATCAATCCTGAAAAATTCAACCTGCGGCCTGTGCAGATTCTTCAGATTTGCCTTGAGCCGGTCGTTTTCAACAAGGATCCGTTCAGTTCTATGTTTTGGCAGGCTGATCAGATCCGTCGTGGATGGTTTCTCAAAACCTGACCATGTTCGGATGGCCCATTTTGCATCAGGGGAAATATCATATGAATGATTTCCGGCCTTTTCAGGAGTCAGCCGTTCAGCTTCTCCCCCTCCGTTTATTTTTATCCTGAAAAGGAACCGTTGTGTCGGATTATCCGGTGATGCAATGAAATAAATATATCCTCCACTCTCATCTATAAGTTCAACAGAAACCACATCATAATTTCCATGCGTGATCTGCCTGACCTCTTTACCGTCACGTGAAACCAGGTAAATATGCCGCCAGCCCGACTGCTCACTGATCCAGGTAAAATATTTACCTCCTTCGAGCCATTGAAAATCATCCACAACATCAACCCATGCTTTATCTGTTTCGGTGTATATGGTTTGAACATTCCCGGTTTTAACATCTCCCAATACAACCTGGTTTTTATTCTGGAGCCGGTTCATATACTGAAAAACTAATTCTTCCGAACCGGCTGCCCATTCCATTCTTGGTATATAATTATTCCTGGAATCACCTGTAGTATTCATCCATGTTACTTCGCCCCCGTCAGCCGGTATCACGCCTATTCTGACAGATGGAAGCGTCCGGCCGACCTTCGGATAGGGAATCGTAATAATCTTTGGATAGATAGAATCGGTATTATTTATCAGATAAAAATCATCGACTCCTGAATCATCAACCTGCCAGAAGGCAATCTTTTTACTGTCGGGACTCCACCGGAATCCATCCTGGATCGAAAACTCCTCTTCATACACCCAATCGAAAGTACCGTTAATCAAGGTAGCGGAACCATTATCTGTCAATTGTAAGATATTACCTGTCTCAAGATCTTCGACCCAGATATTATTTTTTACGACATATCCTACTTTCTTTCCATCCGGTGAAAATTTCGCAAACATCAGGGTGGAAGGTTCTGCAAAAACACCGATCTGTTCCAGTTTTTTGCTCCGAAGATCATAAATCCAGTAATCTCCCCTTGTGTTTGTACGCCAGACCCTTGAAGTATTTGCAAAAAGAAGCAGGTGATCACCATCGGGCGACCAGGTATAATCATCTGTTTCGAGAGGTATTTCCTTTCCTTCGGGAATGAAATTTTTAGATTCCATCAGCAGGGTCCTGGCCCCTGTTTTAGCATCATACTTCACCAGTTCGGGTTTATCAAATGCCCTTCCCGGATATTCCAGGGTTGTGTACCCCAAACCATCTTTCAGCCATTTTGCCGGACCAAAAAATTCAGGGAAAAACTCGTAAGAATTGAATATCCGGTCAAGGGTAAGCAGACCGGGATCGGGTTTTTGGGAATAGGCAACAATGACTTGTATGCCAATAAACAGATAAACAAGGATACGGTGGATTATTTTCATATCAAGTTAGAATTTGGAACGATGATAAAGATAATAAATAGACCTGTCAGGTTGATTCAAACCTG
>CAZRHW010000141.1:0-6521 GCA_964599785.1 uncultured Bacteroides sp.
CAATTTCGTCGTTTGATATCGGCCTGGAACTTAATTTATTTGACGACAGGGTTTATCTCGAAAGTGATGTGTATGAAAAAACCACCTCTGACCTCTTATTCGAAAAATATAAAATTCCCAATTCATCAGGTTACGATGAAATGAAGTTCTTTAACGGCGGGGAATTGGGAAACAGAGGCTGGGAGTTAATGCTGGATTGGCGGATTATCAGGACTGAAAATGTAAGGTGGTCGGTTAATTTAAACACTTCACAGAATATCAATTCTTTCAATGTGCTCCCTGAAAATTTCAATACCGAAAAATCAACCTCCATCGGTAATGGTGATTACCCGCAACGTGTTGTGGAAGGTGAACCTATAGGATCTTTTTTCGGGTTCAGGTACCTGGGTGTCTTTCCTACAGACGCAGACGCCATGGCAAAAGATGCTGAAGGCAATTTGTTATATGATAAGGATGGGAATACCATACCCATGACCTATCTTGAAACTTATACTTTCAAGGGTGGTGATGCCATTTATGAAGATATTAATCATGATGGGAAAATCGATCTGAATGATGTTGTTTATATCGGTGATTCAAACCCCGATTTTATAGGGGGATTCGGCACTTCAGTAAGATACAAAAATATAGATATTACCTGCAATTTCCACTACCGCCTCGGATTCAACATTATTAATGGCGTTGCCATTGAAACAGAAGGTATGAATAACAGGAATAACCAGAGCAAGGCAGTATTGAGCAGGTGGCGTGTACAGGGGCAGGATGAAGAAGGCATGTTGCCAAGGGCTTATATGAATCACCCTGCCAATAACCTTGGCTCCGACAGATATGTGGAACAAGGGGACTATTTGCGTTTAATCAATTTTAT
This sequence comes from uncultured Bacteroides sp., assembly GCA_964599785.1. GTDB lineage: Bacteria > Bacteroidota > Bacteroidia > Bacteroidales > SM23-62 > LJUQ01. The sequence goes on from CAZRHW010000141.1 coordinate 869, forward strand.
TATATCATACAGGCTGAAAAGAGAATGGTGTGAAAAACTCAATCTGAGAAATATGAACTTTGCACTGAGTGGACGTAAATTGATGACATTCACTAACTATTCTGGTCAGGACCCGGAGGTTGGGCAGGATGCCAGCGATCCTTTCTGGATAGGTGTTGATAAAGCAAATACACCCCCTCCGAAAATAATAACTTTCAGTGTATCAATTGGGTTTTAATAATATTGAAATTTATGTTTTGATGAGCCGTTCCATGGCACAGTTCATCAAAAAATTATAATTGGTTCATTCTTTATATCAATTGCACAAAAGGTTAATGTATAATAATTTGGAAATGAAACTTAAGGTTAAGCATTTGCTGATTCTTATCATGCTGTTTTTTCTGTCTGCATGCCAGGACTGGATGGAACAGATACCTCCGGGAGGTTTAATAAGGGAAGAATTCTGGAAAACCAAGGAAGATGTTGAAGCGGTCGTTATGGGTGCATATGAATCCTTTGCAGCAATGGACGAGTTGCTGTTCAAATACGGGGAAATAAGGGCAGATATGATTAGAGGAGATATTAACCAGTCCCTTGATGAGCAGAAAATAATGGAAGGCAATATTTATCCTGAAAATCCTATGTGCAACTGGGAAAAATTTTACCAGGTCATCAATTATTGTAACGAGGTCATTAAAAACGCACCATTGGTCCAGAAAATTGACGACACATTCACCGATTATCAGCTTCAGGGATTAATATCTGAAGCCAAATTCCTGAGAGGATTAAGCTATTTTTACCTGGTAAGGATTTTTAAAGATGTGCCTCTGATTACCGAACCGAATGAAAGTGACGACTCAGATTTTTATATCCCAAAAACTGATGGAGATCAGATTTTAAGATTTATTATGGATGATTTGAATGAGGCCAGACCCTTTGCTACTACCGATGGTTATCAAACATTAGCGGAAATAAAAGGACGGGCAACAAAAGCGTCGTTCGATGCACTGTTGGCAGATATTTCGTTATGGATGTTTGATTACGAAGCATGCATCTCATATGTTGAAAGAATTCAGGCTTCAATTGAATTTATGCTGATGCCAAGTGTGATGTGGTTTGAAATATTCTATCCCGGTAATTCAGTGGAAGGAATTTTCGAATTTCAGTTTAACAGCAGCCTGAACCAGAACAACAGCATGTATGACCTGACTTCACAGTACAGTTATAATTATGATCCGAGTGAAGCAGCTTTGGAACTTCTGGCAAGGGAATTTTCAAGTGAATTGTACCGTGGAGAGGATGCATCTATAAAAAAATATGTAGAAGGTGATTACATCATCTGGAAATATGTTGGAAGAGCTCCTGATGGTACAACAACAAGATCCGGTTCCGACCGGGCCAGTTGTAACTGGATTATATATCGTTATGCGGATGTTTTGTTAATGAAAGCGGAAGCACTGTCTCAACTAAACCGTTTTGATGAAGCACTGGCGATTATCAACCTAATCCGTAGCCGGGCCGATGTTCCTGCACTAAGCCTTCCAAACTCGGTCATAGCTTTTGAAGATGCTATTATGAAGGAACGTGCCATTGAGTTTGCTTTTGAAGGGAAAAGATGGTTTGACCTCCTCAGAATGGGGAGAAGAAATGATTTTAGCCGCAAAAATAAGCTGATTGAAATTATTGTTAAAAATGTACCTTCCACTCAGAAAAGGATATTATCTATTAAACTGACAAATCCGTTAGGCTGGTATCTCCCGATCTATGAAGTGGAAATGGAACGTAACAGAAACCTTGTTCAAAATCCTTATTATAATTATTAGCAGATGAGAAAAGCAGCAATTATCATCAGTCTGTTTGCTTTCATGTTTGGAAATTATTCATGTGAAGAACCGGTGATTGAAGCTGGTTTTGAAGACATGGAGGAAATGACTGTTTATGATTATATGGTTGAAAATGAAGAAAATTATTCCAGTTTTCTGAGTATTCTGAGAAAAAGCGGGACTGACAGGACTTTAAGCGCTTATAATCCTGATGGACTTGGTTATACTTTATTTTTACCGGACAACAGTGCAGTAAACAAATTTATTGAAGAAAACGATCAATATTCCTCTTTAAATGATTTGCTGAATGATTTGGATTATGTCACTGAACTGGGCCGGTATCATGTTGTGAATCTTGGGATCAGTTCGAATGATTTTCCTTTCGGAGCATTGCCGGAATATACCCTGTCCGGAGATTTTCTTACCGTATCTTTTGTTATTGAACCCGATACTTCCTATTATAAGATAAACAACCAGGCACCTGTCATTAAACCGAATATTGAATTATCAAATGGCTATATACATATTATCAGCCGTACTTTAGTTCCGATTACCTACACCAGCTACGATTGGCTTGAACAGAATCAGGATCTGTCAATCTTCAAAGATCTGATTGATGCTACAGGGCTTAAAGAAACAATAGATTTCAATCTTAAGGACCAGACCGTTACAGCACGGCCTGTTACATTATTGGTCGAACCCGATTCGGTTTATCATAAACGGCATATTAACTCACTGAATGATCTGGCAAACATGATAAGTCCTGGTCGTCAGGACTATACAAACACATCAAACCCGCTTTATAATTACGCCATTTATCATATCCTGGCAGAAAGTATGTTTCTGAATGATTTTGTGGATAACGCCACGAATTATATCACCTATTCAGAAATTCCGTTAAATATAAATGGCAAAGGTCTTGATATAGCCATCAATATTGGCAAAGAAGTTTTTGATACAATCATAGAAAAAAATGACACAACTATTATCAATTTTGTAGGTTTTTACTATGACCAGAGCAATATCGTTACACAAAGTGGCGCCATTCACTTCATCAACCAGATATTAAAGCAACAAAAGCCTTCCAGAGCGATACAGAACTTTGAATTTTATGAGGAACCCCTTTTAAATGAATACAGAAAGGAACCGGGCGAGTACCTTATTGAAGATACTTCGTGGCTGAATGTTATTAAATGGTCAGGTACAGATTTATTTTTTGTTGAAACGGGAGATGAAGCAAGCATGGCATGGGGCGGTGATTATCTTTATATGAAAGGAGACTTTGTTATTTCATATACCGTTCCAAAAATTGTTCAGGGAAAATATACCGTCTTCCTGGGAGCCGAAGCATTTAACCAGGAAAATGCACTGATCGAAGTCTATATCGATGGAAAAAATGCCGGCGGCCTCATTGACCTGGCAACCGGTGGCAGCTCCACTAATCCTTTTGCCAGGATTGAACTTGGAACCATCAATTTTTTGAAGTATATAGAACATACAATTGAGGTAAGATCCCTTATACCCGGGAGGTTCACCTGGGATTATGTAAGATTTGAGCCTATATAGAGCAAGTTACAGGTTACACGGCTGGTACAGGCAGGCGACCTGTAACTTGTAACTGGTAACCTGGTGTAAAAAATAAAAACAGAATGAAGAATACAATTAATATTTCAGGAATTTTACTAATGCTGATGATATTAATATCCGGCTGTGAAAAATATTGGGACGAACATTATGATTCCTCCCCCGAAACGGTTAATCAGAATGTATGGGATGCCGTGCAAAACGAAAATGATCTGACAAAATTCGTCGAGTTTGTAAAAGCATTCAGCTATGACACCCTGTTTCTGACAGATGATGTTTTCACACTTTTTGTTCCTGATAATGACGCATTTACAGCATTCCTGGATACAGCCAGTGTAACACCGACGGTTCTTGATTATCATATTTCCCTGCATTTTATCCAATCGGGAAATATTCAGGGAAAGAGGAAGATTCAAACGTTTGCTGAAAAATTTGCTCTTTTTGAGAGTTATCAAAATACATCTCTGCTTGATGGGATACCGTTGGATTATGAAAGCCCTCTTTATCTGAATGGAAAATTCTTTAAAATGAGTAAGGTGGCTTATCCCAAACCCAATCTTTATGAATATTTTGTTAAAAATAATCCCGTATTAAAGAACTATATTGATAGTCAGGATTCGATTATTCTGGACAAAGAAAAGAGCAAGCCTATTGGATTTGATGAGCATGGGAATACAGTTTATGATACGGTTTCTGACATCTACAATAAATTTGAAGATGAGTTTTTCCCTGTCAGAGAGGAATTCAGATATAAAACCGCAACCATTGTTTTTCCAAAAGAGGATGATTATAATAATGCACTGACTATTATGGCACAGACAATCAAGACACCACACATGGATTATACAGATATTCCACTGGCCTGGCAATACGATATCCTGATCCCTAATCTTCTGGAACATGGTGTTTTTGAAAATATGGTTGAAGCGACCGAATTTATGAAAACATCACCAAGGGATACAGTAAAGCTTAAAAATATTCTTGGAGATAGTATAGTTATTGATTACCAGCCTGTTGAAAAAACAATTTGCAGCAATGGCTATGCATACAATTATGCTGATTTTAAAATTCCGGATACCTTATTTTCAGGCTCCGTAAGGTTTGAGGGGGAATGGATTTTAAGAGAAACAGGTATCAATAAGTATGGATGGAATAAAGATGTCGTGATATACAGTGATTATCCTTTTGCACCAAACCAGCAATACATTCCGTCAGCATCAAACGATTCAATCCTGAGTGTAAATTTTTCAACGGGTTATACCGGCAGGTATTCCGTGGAGTTTAATGTTGACAATCTATTACCCAGGAAATATGTTATGCTCATAAGAACACATATGGAAGTTGGTGGTATTTATGAAATATATGTAAATGATGAGCTGGTCAAAACCTTTGATTATTATTATTATGTGTTGTATAAGGGAATTTACTGGAGTGTAACGGGGAAAAGGTACCTTCCTGAGGGAGCTTATAACTATTTCGATTGCTGGGTTGAAAACCTCCAGGAATATGGTAAGGCAAAAATAAGATTTGAATATAAAGAACCGGGAAAAGTTCGTTTGAAGGGTTTGATTTTTGATTATATTGATTTTATACCATCAAATTGATTTGATAATGGATCATTTATTAACACTGGCAAATCTGAAAAAATCAGTTCTTCTGGCATGTATACTGGTACTGAATATCTTTTTCATACAGGCACAGGATACTTCGGTTGTTAAAGGTGTGGTTCTATCGCATCTCAATCAGCCTCTTTCTGATGTTTCAGTCAATATTGACGGATCAAGCATACTTCCTGTCGTAACTGATGCAAAAGGTGAATTCAGCCTCCTGTCGACCTCCGGTGAAGACTGGATCATCGTTTCACCTACCGGTGATTATAAAAGAAAAATGGTTTTTCTTAATAACCGGTCTTTTATAACAATTTATCTTACTGCCGGCGATATAATATCCGGAGATGATCAATTATCCGTATTGTCCCAACAAAAGAGCCGGAGAAATATTGTTTCATCTTTTTCAGAATTGAATACCAAAGATATTCATCACTCGGCTATCCTCTCAATTGATCAGTATATGCAGGGTCGTGTTCCCGGGATGAATGTGGTAAATATGTCAGGAACTCCGGGAAGTGGAGCGGTTACTACTTTGCGGGGTGTTAATTCACTGAATGCAATGAATCTGCCACTATATGTCATTGATGGTATTCCTTTGACTTCAATGGATGTCTTTGGTTCAAACCTGGCAGGATTTACATACAATCCTCTTTTAGG
>CAZRHW010000142.1:0-6496 GCA_964599785.1 uncultured Bacteroides sp.
GCGTTAATCTGCGAGAAATAAAAATAAAAGAACTTTTTAAACATCCCCTTTAGGAGAGGGGTGAAATGAATTATAAATATGTTCCAATTTATGGATTCAATAAGAGAATCACAATGAAAAGCATCAAAAAGCCAAAGATTTGACAACATAATGAAACCCATCAGAATCTACCTCATATTGATCTTATCTTCTGTTCTTTCAGTTAGCTGGACAAATCCTGCAACAAATTCTGAAACAATTTTTGCTTCTATTGAGCCCGTAATTCTTAATGTCATTATTCCGGATAATGCCTGGAACCTGCCAATCGTAAAGAATAACGATCTTTTATATGCCAGCACACCTGTCGTTATTTCAGTATCTGCTATATCATCCGGCATGCAAAAAATAGGATCGGAAATAGACCTGTTGCTTACTGCCGATGAAGCAGGATATACATTTGAAGACTCCTCAACCATTAACTATGTCCCCTTTTCTGAATCAAATATTACAGTGACAGATCTGGGTACAGGGAATTATTATCTTAAATACCTGGTTCTTGAAGGAGATTCGAATGTTACCACAGGTAATCTGAAAATTAAATTATTCTTAAGTGACAGTGAAGGTAATATGAGTGATGCTTATACATCATTAATTTCGAATAATATCAGTATTGATGCAGACCGTCCGCAGATCAGCCGGGCATATATAAGTTCTGCAGATGAGAACATCAAAATTGGTGAAACTGTCCAGATTACCGTAGAAGCTGATAATTCAGGTTATACAGTCAGTCCGGCCACACATGTAAATAATGTATTTATTACAGAACAGAATCTGAGTTATGCTGATCTGGGCAATGGTATTTACCGTTTTCTTTATACAGTGAAGGAAGGTGAAAACAACGTTTCAGCAGGGGATCTGGGTATTAAAATTGTACTCATAGATTCTTACGGGAACGTGAGTTCTGAATTCACCGCTCTTGATCCAAACACTGTTACCATCTACACCACACGGCCTTCGGCGGCCATTAGTGGTTCCACCAGCATCTGTAAAGGAGATTCGGCATTAATAACCATTAATTTATCAGGTACTCCCCCCTGGGAGATTATTCTATATGATGGTAAAACATATAAAACTATAAGTAATATTTTGGTGTCTACCTATTTGCTTTATATTCATCCTGCAATAAATACGTCATATATAATCACCCGTGTCACTGATAAAACCGAAAATACTCGTACAGGACAGGGTTCGGTTGTTATTACCGTGAATCCATTACCTGCCGTTGAAATTGTAAACCTTCTGGAAGTTTATGATGTGGAAAGTGATTCGGTTGTACTGGAGGGTTCTCCTGTGGGAGGAACTTTTATCGGTCCCGGTGTCAGTTTGAGCCAACCCTATACTTTCTATCCTTACTTTGCCGGAACTGAGGCTTCTCCTCATGAAATAATTTATACCTATACCAATCAGAATAATTGTACAAACCATGATACTGCCCGGGTGTATGTTATAGAAGCTACCGGAACAATCACATTTGAAAAACCGGTGGCATGTTTCGATGACATATCATTCATGATCACCGCTGAAAATGGCAGCAATGCAAAAGGATATTTTACGATTCAGCCCAGTTTACCGGGTGTCCTGCAAAACATCGGAAATAATCAGGCCATATTGAAACCTTCATTATTTCATCTGACAGAAGATCTGAATACCATTATTACTCACACTTATCTTGATACGATGGGCATTATTCTGAAACTGAAAAAAACACTTAAAATTGAAAAGCTTGATCAGGCCATAATTACAGCACCTGTGGATATTGAATTCTGCAACAATGAACTACCGGTAAAATTGAACAGTAATTACCCGGGGAAAGGAATCTTTACAGGTGATGGAGTAACAGGAACCGATCCGGAAGCATCTTATTTTAATCCTTCTCTTGCTAATATTGGCCTGAACCGGATTTATTTCTATTATGAATCCGATAATGCCTGTATGGTTGGTGATTCTATAGATATTACAAACTATAGCGCTCCCCTTGCGGATTTTAACGTTGAATCCACCTGTATAATGCCGGAAGGCGGTGATGTCCGGTTTGTTGACCGGTCGGATATATATCCGGATGACCCGGTCACATGGAGCTGGGATTTTGGGGATCAGAATAGCGGTACAAACAATTTTAGCAACGCGTCAGATCCGGTCCATTTTTACAGCATCCCTGACAGAAAATATATCACCCTAATTATTACCTCTGAAAAATCATGTACCGATACTTCATCAAAATATATTGATCTTCAACCAATTCCTGAAGCGGATTTTATCTGGTCGAGCGAATGCCTGACCGATGATGCCATTTTGTTCCAGGGTAATGAAACCCTGTTTGGTGATGATTCTATAGAACAACGCGAATGGAAATTTTATGATGATAATACGACTTCATTTGAACTCTTCACCGATTATCTGGTCCCTTATTCATATGATATATCAGGCAAATACCGTGTAGATTATAAAATAGTGACAAACTATGGTTGTATTGATTCGGTTCAAAAAACCATTGCTTTAATTCCTACATTTTATATTGCAGATGAATCTTACTATCAGGATTTTGAGGATAATCCTGCAGGATGGACATCCGTATCTCTTGCCGGGGAGGGACAACAAAACAGCTGGAATTTCGGAATGATTAATACGGCACAATTTCCTTATTCTGCTGCATCGGGCACCAGTGCATGGTATACAAATCTGCCTCAACCGGAAATCATTGAAAATTCTGCAGTACTTACACCCTGTTTTAATTTCGAAGACGTTAACCGTCCTGTACTGATGATCGATATTAAACGATCAATGGATAGCATCATGGAAGGGACTGTTCTTCAATATACAAAGGATCATGGAAAAACCTGGAAGAATGTTGGAAATGTCGAAGAGGGTGGTATGAACTGGTATAACTCGAAACAAATATCAAACGGTCCCGCCGGACAGAGCACCGGATGGACAGGAGTCACTCCCTTCACTGAAGATATCAACTGGATTCCCGCAGCCCATCATCTTGATGATCTGATTGATGAAAAAGAAGTGCGTTTCAGGATTGTTTATGGTTCAAGTGGCGATAATACTATTAGAAATGAAGGATTTGCCTTTGATAATTTCGTGATAGGCCAACGTACAAGATTATCCGTGATTGAATACTTCACAAACGCAAACGAAGACCAATGCCTGATTTCTGATCATATTATTAACAACCTGGCTAATACTTTATATAAAGATGCTATTGATATTCAATACCATACAGATCAGCCAAGCCCGGATAAGATGAACTCAGATAATCCGTTACCTGCCAATGTCAGGGGATTGTATTATGGTATCTCTAAAACACCTTATGCCGTAATTGATGGCGGCACTTTTGATCCCTTCCTGAACCATTACAGGAATTATGATTTTACCGAAACTTTACCCGATTCTTCTGATATCATATTAAGATCTCTTTTAAGTCCTGATTTCAATATAGACCTTGAGATCATCCATTTATTACCCACAGTTCAGATTAATGTCAGCGTTAGAGCTTTAAAAGTCATTCCGAAAAAAGAACTTACATTGTATACCGTGATACTTGAAAGAGAAATAAAGGATCCTCTTTATGAGGGATCAAACGGAGTAAAAGAATTTGAAAACGTTGCCCGTAAAATACTACCGGATGCCGGTGGTATAACTTTTAATAAAGCCTGGGTTAAAGGTGAAATCGAAGTTAAAACGATCAGCTGGGATGAACCATTTTCATATCTAAATGAAGACAATATATCTGTTATTGCATTTCTTCAGGAATACCAGACAAAAGAAGTACTTCAGGCTGCTAAGTATCACGATGAGGGAAATGTTACTTCTTATCATTCTAAAATAATTATACCGGATATTCCAATTTATGTTTTCCCAAATCCTGCTCAGGAAGAAATAAGGGTAACGTTTGGATCAGGATTTGAGATTCCCCTTTCATTGAAGATATTTAACATGTCGGGAATATTATTATTAAACAAAGAAATTTCCGTATTTCAGACAGAATTGATCTTTAACGTAGAAGAACTTGAATACGGGATATATTTTATCGAGATCAGCAATATCAATACACAGAGCATTTTATATCGTTCTAAGCTGATTATATTATAGTTTGGAAAGACGATATTTATGAAAATCTCCCTTACAGGCACCCGTGGCATTCCCAACCATTACGGTGGATTTGAACAGTTCGCCGAACAACTCTCCACCTGGCTTGCAGGCAGAGGGTATGACGTTTGGGTGTATAATCCTACCCATCATCCGTTTCCGGGTAATATGTTCCAGGGTGTTAATATCCTACATATCCCATATCCTGAACGTATACTTGGCCCCACAGCCTTTTTTCTTTATGATTACCTGTGCCTGAAAGATGCCATCAAAAGAAGCACCGACATCATTCTTGAATGCGGATATGCCAGCGCTGCTCCTTCATACAGGTTCCTGAACTTTAAAAATTCAAAGATCATCACTCATCTCGATGGACTGGAATGGAACCGGCCAAAGTGGTCCCCGCTGACACAAAAAATAATGAAAAGAACCGAAAAAACAGCAGTTCGCTTTTCTCATGCCCTGGTCTGTGACCACCCGGAGATACAGTCATATGTTGAACACACATATCATGTCAAGCCCAGGTATATCCCTTATGGAGCAGAAATTTTTAAGGATCCGGACAGACGAATTATCGAAAGATTTAATGTTTCCACCGATGAATATTACCTGGTAATAGCCCGGCTCGAACCGGAAAATAACCTGCAGACTATTATCAAAGGATTCCTCAAAACCGGTCACGAAGAGAAATTATTGATCGTCGGTGACCACAATAATGCATTCGGACGAAGATTATTTAATGATTATGGTGCTTTAGAAAACATAATATTTCTGAATGCCCTTTACGACCAAAATATATTGAACAATCTTCGCCATTTCTCAAAAGCATATTTTCACGGTCATTCAGTCGGTGGTACAAATCCATCTCTTCTTGAAGCTATGGCCGCAGGAAGTCTGATTATTTCACATGATAATCAATTTAATCGCTTAATTCTGAAGGATAATGCCCTGTATTTCAATAACGAAGAGGATATTCAGTCTATTCTTTCTTCGTTGCAGGACTTATCAGATCAGAAAGAAAAAATGATCCATGCCAATATTAAGATTATTCAGGACAATTATCAATGGGAGAAGGTAACTGATCAATACGAGGATTTATTTTCTAATATTCTCAGGAAATGAGATGGTGTTTTAAAAATTATATTGGGTGTTGTTATAATCTCCTTTTTACACAATGGTATTGAGGATTTACAAAATTTGATTCGCAACTTCACCCCATCCCCTGCCCCCTTCCCCTGAATGTACGGAACAGGTAGATAGTAATCTTTAAGCGAGGTGTTTAAAAAGTCCTTTGATTTTTATTTCTCGCAGATTCCGCTGATTTAAACGCAGATTTCGCAAAATTTAAATAACTGATTCAGAGACATCTGCGAAATCTGCGACATAATCTGCGCATACCTGCCCTGTGAAATTTGAGGCACGAAAATATTTCACACGGTCTGCGAGAAGCCTTTAAAGACTTTTTAAACAGCCCCTTTGGAGGGGGGTGAAGTTGATACAAAAAGGAGGTTGAGGGGGGTAAAGTTGACAAAAAAAAAGGTCCGGTTATTCACCGAACCAGCATGATATTAATTTGTGGTGCCCGGTTTCGCCGGGCATAATCAGCTGATTTTAAGGAACTCATATTGTCCGCTCAGGCTGTCTAGTACCCTGGGAAGCACATATGTAAGATTGGATTCGGCTTTAACAGAATCATGAAAGACCACGATGGATCCTCCCCTGACATTCTCCAGCACATTTGTCAGTACTTTTTCGGGTGATATCGTCAGGCTGTAATCCTGGCTGAGAACATCCCACATAACGATCTGGTAATTATCTGAAAGATATTTTATCTGTGATGTTTTGAACCTTCCATAGGGAGGCCTGAAAAGATTTGATGAGATGAAATTCCCTGCGAGTTCAATATCATCGAAATATTCCGTATTGTCCATCTGCCATCCCTTCAAATGGCTGTATGTATGGTTCCCGACTGCATGTCCCTCTTCAATGATCTGCGTATATATATCCTTATGCTTCTCAACATTCTTACCAAGACAAAAAAATGTACCCTTTGCTTCATACTGCTTGAGCGTATCCAGTACCCAGGTAGTAACTCCCGGTGTCGGCCCGTCATCAAATGTCAGATAAACATGGTTCTGATCTTCCTTTTCTTTTCCTTTGAACCGCCAGATCAGTTCAGGAAAGAGCTTCATTAATAAAATCGGTGTCTTTACAAAAAACATATGCTAAATACTAACCTGATTAAGAGTACAAATGTACGAATTCCTCGAATATTTCCAACTGTCTGTTCTTTAATTCTTCCTGACCGTAACGTTCTGATAATCTGACAAGCTCCTGCAGAATGTGCATCCTGATCTGTTTT
>CAZRHW010000143.1:0-6456 GCA_964599785.1 uncultured Bacteroides sp.
CCCGGATTTTAATCTTCCGGCGACGGATGGCAAAACTTACAAATTGTCTGATTTTAACGATCCGTACCTTGTCATCTTCTTTACATGCAACCATTGTCCATACGTGATTGGGTCGGATGAAATGACAAGGATAACATCTGAAAAATTTAAAAGCAAAGGGGTGAAATTTATAGGAATCAATTCCAACAGTCCCAAAACATACCCCCAGGATAGTTTTGAGAACATGGTACAACGGATGAACCAGATGAAATTCCCCTGGTTATACCTGTATGATTTCAGTCAGGATATTGCCAGGGCATACGGTGCCCTCAGAACTCCTCATTTCTTTATATTCAATGAAGACCGTGAACTCGTCTATACAGGAAGGGGCCTTGATAATCCCCGTAATGCCCATAAAAGTAATGTGAATGACCTCGACAGGGCATTGACTGAGCTATCTGAGGGTAAAAAGATAAGCATTCCTGTTACCAATCCGATAGGCTGTACAATAAAGTGGGAAGGTATGGATTCACACTGGATGCCGGCCGAAGCTCAAGATCTTGTCTGAAAAGCTTGGAACTGGGGGCTGGGAACTGGGAACTGGGTGCTGGGAGCTCGGAACTGGGAGCTGGGGGCTGGGAACTCGGAACTGGGTGCTGGGAGCTCGGAACTGGGAGCTGGAAATAAATTGCCGTCAGCTTTAGCTGACGATATGAAAAATATCATCTATTCAAATATCTTCCTTAAATCAGGCAACTCTGGATTAAACTTTAAATTGAGTATCAGGTATGGTAAATCACAGACCTGGCATTCCGTTTTGTCCAGGATTTCAGAATCCGATGTTGCAATGACTCCCTCCGTTATCTTAATCAGCTCCCTGTCAGGATTGTTTATAGTTCTTGCATCACCTTTTATTTGATTTTCTTCAATAAAATTTTTCAATTGTTCTGCCAGTTCACCGCTGAAGGAAACGGGCCTGTCAATGAGAAAATATATTTCAGCCGGTGCCGAAAATCTGATATAATTTAAAAGGTATTCAATGGCTTCAGCAAAGATTTTTTCCCTGTGAAGTTTACCATATACCTCTCCTGCATCCCTGATAAAACCATCATTGCCGATAAAGACAATCCGTCCGAGCAAATAATTAGACAGAATAAACAGAACATTATAAGTGTCTATATAGAGTAAGACATCACTGATTGATACTGTTTTTTTTAGTGCTCTTCCAGCCACCTCATCCCTCCTGAAAATACCCCTCCCCAGTAATACTCTCTGTGTTTTGTTCAGCAGATAACGATCACCAATGATTTTTAAGATAGCTTTTCTAGGATATTGATTCTCAACAAGATATGAAAAATCTCTGGCAGCCCTGGTAAAATCTTCCGTGAATATTTCATTCATCACATCGTTCAGGTTGTTTATACAAAGCAGGTAACAAAGTTAGCTTATTTTCTTTGATAAATATTTTACAACATAACACTACCTGCGATAATACCCACTTTCACTTAAGGTGCACTTTGTAAGATAAATAATCAGAATATAATATAAGCCTGATGATGGGGGCTGTAAAGCCCCTCTTAGCCGTGATATTTACTCCCAAATTAATGTCAGGGAAAGCCTGAAATCTATAATATGTAAACTTTGCTGCATAGCCGGAAGATTTCAAGAAATGAACATGTTGTTAATTCATTATATTTTGAAGATTAGGGAATTAGCATACAATTCATTAGCTTTGCAAAAAATTTTGCTGAATTGTCTACCTAAATCCTTTAAAATGAGAAATATCCTTATCCTGTTAATGGTGTTCGGTATTTTGCTACCGGGTTGTAAATTTATCAATAATAAAATACTTAAAAAGGGAAGTGATACACTGGAAGTTTATACAGCCAACCTGGAAAAAGAACTGGCAGATGTAGAAACACAACATTTTTATGATTTGGAAAAGCTGAAGCTGGAATCTCAGACAAAAATTGACTCGATCATTCAATACTATGAAAATCAGCTTTCCGGGAAGGGTAAGAAATATGCTGGAGCTACAACCGGAACTTATTACCTGATTGTAGGCAGTTTTAAAACGCCCAAGTACGCAGATGATTATTCTGTCAATGTAAAAGAAATGGGTTATAACACACAGATCATTCAGGCAGGTACATGGAACCTTGTTTCAGCTGAAACTTATTCTTCGGTAAGAGAAGCTATAAAAGGACTCGACCTGGTAAGGACGAATGTTACTGTGAACGCCTGGATCTACGTCGCCAGATAGATATTATCTTTATCCGCTTCCGGTCATTATAAACAATGGCTGGAACTCAAAGCTTTTATAATGAGGCCTTAACCGGTCGGTATTATAATGTTTTTTTACATCCACGAGTTTTTTCGAGCTGGTAACCACATCGAGTGGAGCATTATCATACCGGCCATTTCTTAACACCACCAACCGGCCATGAATACCTTTCAGGATAAGATCGAGGGCCAGGTTGCCATATGCCATCGGAACAATTGAATCAATCGCATCCGGATCACCACCCCTTACCAGGTAACCCAGACGCTGATTAATAACATTAATCCGCTGGCCTTTATTATATTTGGCAGAAAATTCTTTGATTTGTGTAGAGATAACATCACCAATTCCTCCAAGCTTGGCATGCCCGAACATGTCTTTTTCCTTGTTTTCAAATACCATATCTTCATGTTCATCCATCATTGCACCTTCTGAAACGAGCACAATAGAGTATTTGCTTGGGTTCCTGTTCCGGTCTTCTACCAATAGTTTGGTAAGTTTATCTACTTTAAATTTATATTCAGGGATTACACAGCGGTTAGCTGCACCGGCCATTGTAGGTAACATGGCAGTAAATCCGGCATAACGTCCAAAAACCTCAATTACCAGGATCCTTTCATGTGACCCTGCAGAAGTTCTCAGTGTATTGCACAGATGAATAGTTCTTGTAACGCATGTACTGAATCCTATGCAATAATCGGTTCCCGGGACATCATTATCCATTGTTTTTGGCATAGCAATAACCTTGACACCTTCCTGGTACATTCTGACTCCATAACTTAGCGTATCATCACCACCGATAGGGATCAGGTAATCAACTCCCAGAAAATCCAGATTTTTAACGATCTCGGGAGTCAGGTCATTTACTTCCTTATTGTATTTATCCTTCAGATGTATTGGCACAATAGCTTTTGGAACATGACTTGGACGGGTCCTTGAAGTATGAAGGAAAGTTCCGCCAGTCCTTCCTGCCCTGTTAACAATTTCCTCAGTAAGGATCATAAACTTATCATTATTAGGGGCTTGCTTATCGGGTATCAGTTCCATTAAACCTGCCCAGCCCCGTCTTAAGCCGAGTACCTGGTATCCTTCACGTAAAGCACGGATCGTTATTGCCCTGATTGCCGGATTAAGTCCGGGCACATCACCGCCACCAGTGAGGATTGCGATGGTTCCCTTATTCTTTTTTGCAGTAGCCATAATACAATTGCTTTAATAAATTGGTTTTTCAGGAATAGTAAATATATAAATTATTTTAAATCGGTGTTTATTACTTCTTATTTCAGTTTCTCAATTTTTAAGCGCATTGCAATAGAAACAGATCCCGGAATAAAGCCCGACAAGTTACTTATTATTAATCATCCCAATCTTCAGGCAGGGATTATGCCAGGAGCTGCTATCCGGATTGTGTCACAACATGGAAAAAATGGATCAGGTGCAATTAACAAGCTTTTCAAGACTTCCCGCAGATATGCCTGAGGTTGACAAGTGATGCACAGCCCCATTTTTTTCAAAATAATCTTCGTAGTGATCTCACTTTATTAATAATATGAATAATTTTGGCAATCTGAAAAAACCAGGAAATAAACCTGTTATCTATTAATTTCCTGATTTTAAAATTACCATGATGCTAAGACCCGCCATTATGGAACTGAGGGATTTTCTCAAAAAAAACATATATAAAGGAAGTAATTCCAGATTTTTTGTAACCTGTCTTCCACCGGCAGGGAAAATATGAATCATGTGGAATAAAATCAGAAAAATACTTATCTGGATTGTTGTTTTACCAATCCGTTTATACCAGTGGACAATATCTCCACTGCTGCCTACCTCCTGCAGGCATGTGCCAACATGTTCCGAGTATGCGATTGAAGCACTGAAGATCCATGGTTTGATTACCGGCACCTATCTTGCGATAAGAAGAATCGTTCGCTGTCATCCATGGGGGACACATGGTTATGATCCCGTTCCACCCAAACCATATAAAATGTTCAAATTCAAAAATCTCAAATCTTAAAACCAATATTTTTGTTAAATTGTGACAGGGTTAGAGAAATTAAGCTATATGCACGAACACGAAAATATTGGAGGCCTGATTGGAGAAGAGATCCATTTTGAAAATATTTTTCAGTTCCTGGCAGATATTTTCAAGCATGCATCGGTCATTACAATATTCGTGATGATCATGATGTTGCTTATTGAATATCTGACAGTTCAGACAAAAGGTAACTGGAGTAAACCTTTCGAGAAAAATCCTTTTCTTCAGGTGATATTTGCTGCAATTATGGGTATTATCCCCGGATGTCTTGGCGTTTATATTATCGTTACCTTATATGTACACAGGGTAATTAATTTCGCTGCTCTTGTCGTTGCCATGATTGCCACTTCGGGGGATGAAGCATTTGTTTTACTCGCCCTGGCTCCTTCCAAAGCCCTGTTATTATTTGTGATTATGTTTTGTATTTCAGTGCTTTCCGGTTTAATTCTCAACCATACACCTGTTGGCAGATCCCGGCTTTATTTACCAGTTAATCATATGAAATTACATGAGCATGATCCGGAATGTACCTGTTTTGAACCATCTCTGATTATTCCACAGCTTAAGAAAATCTCATTTGAACGGGCAATTCTGCTGGGTGCAGGAATTATTTTTACAGTTTTACTTCTCAGTGGTGACCTTGGACCAGAAAAATGGACTTTGAGCAAGTTTATCTTTCTGATTGTTGCATTTACCGGCATATTTATTGTAACAACAGTACCGGACCACTTCCTTACAAAACATCTCTGGGGCCATGTGATAAGAAGACATTTCATGAAAGTCCTGCTTTGGACTTTTGGTGCTTTTCTTGTTATCCACATCGGGCTGGAATTCCTTCATCTGGAAGCCTGGCTGAAAAATAACATCTTTATCGTCCTTTTGATTGCATTGGTTGTTGGTATTATTCCTGAGTCCGGACCACACCTTATATTCATTACCTTATTTGCGAGTGGCGCTGTTCCATTCAGCATCCTTCTTGCCAATTCAATCGTCCAGGATGGACACGGAGCATTACCTCTCCTTGCAGAATCAAGAAAAAGCTTCATCTATATGAAAGGGATTAATTTGTTGGTTGGTCTTCTGACAGGAATGGCTGGTATCCTGTTTGGTTTTTAAAACCCACGATCAGATTTTGAAAGATTAAAGAATTTTCTGTTACTTTTATTTCAGGAAAATAATGTGTTGCCATGTAAAATATATACACAATTTAATGTTCGTATATATTTGCAGTATTGAAAATATCGCAGCACTTGAAATCTTAAAATACTACCATCTGAGATTTTATCCCATTATAAAATAAGAAAATCAGATATGTATACAATCCACCAAACAGTCATTCAGGAAGCATGGGAGAACAGGGCAATGTTAAATGATCGTGACGTAAAAGAGACGATTCGGTATATCGTAGATGAGCTTGACAAGGGTCATGTGAGGGTTGCTGAGCCATCTGAAAATGAATGGAAAGTCAATGAATGGGTTAAAAAAGCTGTTATCCTTTATTTTATCATCAATGAAAGCCGGATTATAGAACTTGATCCTTTCGAGTTCTATGATAAAATACCCTTAAAGAAAGGTTATCAGGAATTGGGGGTAAGGGTAGTCCCGCATGCTGTTGCACGTTATGGATCCTATCTGGCAAAAAATGTTGTCATGATGCCCTGCTATATTAACATCGGGGCATTTGTGGATGAAGGTACGATGGTGGATACCTGGGCAACGGTTGGGTCATGTGCTCAGATTGGCAAAAATGTTCACCTCAGCGGAGGAGTTGGAATAGGTGGTGTTCTTGAACCTGTGCAGGCAGCGCCGGTTGTTATTGAAGATAACTGTTTTATAGGTTCCCGTAGTATCGTTGTGGAAGGAGTAAGAGTTGAAAAAGAAGCCGTGCTGGGAGCAAATGTTGTCATTACCCAATCCACAAAGATTATTGATGTTAGCGGGAAAAATCCCGTGGAATATAAGGGATTGGTTCCTCCCCGATCTGTTGTTATTCCGGGCACCTACCACAAAAAATTCCCTGCCGGCGAGTTTGGTGTCTCCTGTGCCTTGATTATCGGACAACGTAAGGAGTCGACAGATAAAAAAACAACATTGAACCAGGCTTTAAGAGATTTTAATGTTCCTGTTTAAATAAATGGCAGAAACAGTAACTGCAAAA
>CAZRHW010000144.1:0-4265 GCA_964599785.1 uncultured Bacteroides sp.
TGAAAACAGATTCCGGATTCTCATTGATCTGTCTTTAGAGTTAATCAGTCCTGATGCTGACCAGGCCCTCGATTATGCTGATGAAGCCATATCGTTGGCCGGACGGCTTAACAAAACAAATCTTGAAATAGAAGCAATATTAAATAAAGGGATTCTTTATGAACGTTCAAGGGATGATGAGAATGCCCTTAAGACTTTTTTAGAAGCCCTTCAGATCAGTGTGGAAAAACAATATGAAAAAGGCCGAGCTGAAGCATTATTTCGCGTTGGGCGCTCATATGCTTTCTTGCAGGAATACACCCGGGCCGATGATTACCTGAACCAGGCACTTCAACTGGCTCGTGAACTCAAAGACGGAGAACTGGAAGGTATGATCCTTTATAATCAGGGAGATAACCTGAGTTACATGAATAAAATTGATGAAGCCCTTGCAAAATACGATGAAGCTATCCCGGTTGCAGAAAGAGAAAATGACATAAATACCCTGGCCAACATATATTCCCGAAAGGGAATAAAATATTGGGCCAAGGGTGATTATAACGAGGCTATTGAAAATTATGAACAAGCCCTGCACTACAATATCGAGCTTGGAGATCGTCTTAGGCAAGGTAGTGCATATCTCAATATTGCCAATGCATATTTTAAACTGGCCAAATATAATCTGGCAATTGAAAATTATCAGAGAGCTCTCCCAATATTTGAAAAATTCAAATCCAGATCTGGTATTGCCGGTGTTTACAATGGGATGGCAGTGATCTATTTTGAACAGAAATTTTACGATAAGGCACTTGAGAATCATCTAAAAAAGCTCGAGATAAGCAGGGAAATAGGTGACCTAAAAGAAGTTGGTAATACACTGAATAATATCGCAATTGTTTACCTCCAGATAGCCAATGATTCAATCTCAAAACTTCTTGGAAGAGCTTACACTGATTCCATCATTGAAGAACCAACCGATAGATTTCTGAAGATCTATTCCCAGACCCTCGATTATTATCAGCAGGCACTGAAGATCAGGGAGGAAGTGAATGACCGAATTGGCCTTGCCATAACTTTAAACAACCTTGGCACAACATATATGTACGCCGGCAAATTAAACCAGGCTCTCGAATATTTGGAAAGAGCCAGGATCTTATGTGAGGAGTTGAATGATGCAAATGAACTGGCAAGTTCACTGTTATGGATTGGTGAGATATATCTTTATAAAGGTCAATATGAAAGAGCTTTGTATTATTTGAATCAAAGCCTTGAACATGCGCTAAAAATTGATATTAAACGAACCATTCTGGCTATTTACCTGGATATTTCTGAAGTCTATACGCGTATGGGCAATTATAAACAGGCTCTCGAGTATCACAAACTTCATACTGCTGTAAAAGATTCCATTTCAAGGAAAGAAACCCTTGACCAGATATCCGAGATGCAGGTCAAATATGAGACCGATGCAGTGATGAAAGATAACCAGTTGCTAACGACACAATCTGAACTGAGCAAGACTAAAGTAAGGCAGCAAAAAATCGCAATCTATTTTTTCACTTTTGTTCTGTTATCAATCTGTGGCCTGGTTGTTCTGCTGGTTCGCCAGAATAACCAGAGAAAACGGGCCAACCAAGAGCTTGCCCAGAAAAATGCACTCATCACTGAACAGAAAAAAGAGATTACAGACAGTATCCAGTATGCCAGCCGGATACAAACTGCATTACTGCCACCGGGCGATTATATCGATCAGCTCATCCCTGAACGATTCATTATTTACATGCCCAGGGATATTGTAAGTGGAGACTACTACTTTATAACCGAAAAAAATAAAAAAATCATCTGCATTGCAGCCGACTGCACCGGACATGGTGTCCCCGGAGCTTTTATGAGCATGCTCGGCATTGCTTTCCTGAATGAAATCATGAGTAAGCAGGACGAGATGCATACCGATGAGATCCTGAATGACCTCCGTGCTCATGTGATCAAATCATTGCACCAGACAGGGAAAGAAGGTGGGAGTCAGGATGGTATGGATATCGCAATGTATATTCTCGATATGGAAAACGGTAAGCTGGAATATTCCGGAGCCAACAACTCATTGTTCCTTTACCGCGACAGTGAGATGATCGAACTTAAAGCAGATAAAATGCCGATAGGTATTCATACGAGGGTTGATATTCCATTTACCAGGCACAATATTGATATCCGGAAAAAAGATATGATCTATACATTTTCCGATGGTTATCCCGACCAGTTTGGGGGACCGCATCAGAAAAAATTTATGGTCAGGAATTTTAAGAATGTCCTCGCCGAGATCCATACCAGATCAATGGAAGATCAAAAGGCAATCCTTCAAAACACCCTCAGGGAGTGGATGGCTGAGACAGACCAGGTCGATGATATCCTGGTCATTGGTGTGCGGGTATAAATAAACACTTTACTTCTTAAGATAACCGGATAAAATTCTTTGTGCAGCCTGATAGGAACTAAGCTCCCGCTTCAATACTTTTTTTTCGTACTTATGCAGTTTCTGCCGAATCCCCGGATGGTTGTAAAAATCTGATTTTAAAGTTTCTTCGATAAAGTCATACATTCTGTATATGGCCTGTCGGTCCCTGTTTAACTGGAAATATCCGTTCCCAATTGTAAAGTCGATATAGGAAAGGATTGTTTGCCATATTACCTCCAGTCCTGTCCCCTCTTTTGCAGAACAGGTAAGGGCTTCGGGGATCCATCCTGATTCAGCCGGAGGAAACAGGTGCAAAGCATTGGCAAATTCTGTCCTTGCTGTATCTGCCTTCTGAACATTTGTGCCATCTGCTTTTGTGATAACAATGGCATCGGCCATTTCCATGATCCCGCGCTTTATCCCCTGGAGTTCATCACCTGCTCCTGCCAGCATAAGAAGGAGAAAGAAATCGACCATCGAATGAACGGCTGTCTCAGATTGCCCTACACCGACTGTTTCAACAAAGATTGTATCAAATCCGGCTGCCTCACACAAAATGATTGTTTCCCTGCTCTTCCTTGCCACTCCCCCAAGTGTCCCTCCCGAAGGTGAGGGACGTATGAAAGCATCCGGATCCTGCGACAGATTTTCCATCCTGGTTTTATCACCCATGATACTTCCACCGGATCGTTCACTGCTGGGGTCAATAGCAAGGACAGCCAGTTTTTTGCCCCATCCGGTTACTTTCTTGCCCAGGGCCTCGATAAATGTACTCTTGCCTACACCCGGAACTCCTGTAATACCAAGCCTGAGCGATCTGGCAGAATATGGGAGGCATCCTTCAATAATGGCCGATGCTATCTTCTGATGTGCATGTAATGAGCTTTCAACCATTGTAATAGCCTGACTCAGAATAGTCCGGTCGTGGTCGAGTATACCCCTGATATAATACTCCGGCCTAAGGATCTTTTTCCGCTGCTCACGAAATTTCTGAACTGCCTCCGGATTAATCGGATCAGGCTTTTCAATACCATTACTCACACGTAGTGTCACCTTATTTCCTTTTTCTGAATGCATGATCCAAACTTGCTGGTTGATAAGATACTCCTACAGAAACTGGAATTTACAATAAATTTTATGAAACCCCATCATTGATAAGGTCAATTTTCAAATTGCAAAAACAAAAGGGGATGAAAATATCTGACGGCATTGATTTGGCAAATGAGGATTCGCCGGCCCGGCTTGAAGACAGTATGTGAGAGGCAGGCAATAACAAATCATCATGTTTGATTAGAAAATATAATGTGCTGATAACCTATTATTTAACTTTCACATTTTCGAATGAAAGAGAGAAAAAAGAATAGTTTATGATTTCACAACATTTCCCTTAACCCAGAGTATTGTTCTGGATTTTTTAGGATCATTGGATATGATTGTAATGGTTTTGTTCTGATTGCCAATCTTCCCTGCAGAGTTAAAGACAACCTTCAATGAGGTGCTCATTCCGGCTTTAATGATCTCGTCTGGCGGACTGACAGCTGTACAACCACAACTGGCCTTGACATTTCTGATGATCAGATCTGATTTGCCATTATTGGTAATGGTAAAATTATGTTCAATTTTTTCACCCTGCTGGATTTCTTTAAAATCAAATGTATTATTGTCGAATGTGATAGAAGGTGCATTTTCAAGTTGTTCAGGAGTCCATGAAGCAAAATCTTCCTCGATCGTAGCACTGATTGTCAATCGGTTGTTACCCTGAAATTCATTGTTCAACAATATATCAACACGGTCAATTACAAATCCCCACTCATCCTTCAGGTCACTGTTATAACTG
>CAZRHW010000144.1:4275-6417 GCA_964599785.1 uncultured Bacteroides sp.
TTTAAGGGTTTCCGGTACGGCTTTAATCATAATATGATTGGGTACCCTGGTAAACGTTACTTTTACCGGCTGATCGGAAACATTGATAATCTCCATCGCCTGTGTACCGGTTTTACCCTTCTTAATCTGGGCAAAACTCAGATGATTTGATACCAGACGTATACTTCCCATACTATACCGGTATTCATCTTCAATCGTTTTTGGCTTGGGCACAACATCTCCTTTGATCTGTAATACTACATTAGGAGTTGTTGCATTGGAAATGACAGTAAGGGTTTTATTGAAGGGGCCGGGTCTGCTTTTGGGATCATACGTGGCACTTACAAACCCCTTTTTCCCGGGAAGTATGGGTTCCTTTGACCAATCGGGCGAAGTACATCCGCAACTTGCACGCACCTGACTAATGATTAACGGCTTACCACCTGTATTGTTGAACTCAAAATTATATGTCACTTTACCATCCGTTTCATTGATCGTCCCAAAATCATGCACTGCCTTATCAAATGAAACATTTGGATCAAGTGTCTGGGAAAAACCTCCCGAAAAAAATAAAAACAATATGACAAACGATAAAATATACTTTTTCATAGCTGCTATTTATTTAAGAACAAATTTTACGATATCAATTCCTGTGCGATTGTTCGAAGGATGTATTCGCGAAACAGCCAGATCAATGTAACCTGGTTTTAACCGTATTACATCCAAATATTATTATTTTAGGATCATCATATTAATTCGTACCTGAAAAACTATCAGAATTTTAAACCACAAAGGATCACAAAGGATCCCACAAAGTAACACAAAGGAGTTTGATTTTTAACCTTGGTGTTCCTTTGTGACAACCTTAGTGTACCTTTGTGGTTAAATGAAAGGAATACAAATCAGTTACCATAAAAAATCATCATGAAGTACACATTTTTATGATGAACCTTATTTTATAATCCGACAAAATTAACAATAAAATGCATTATTTGTATCGATAGACATACTTAATGGCATAATGGTTGCATACAATTCTGAATCATAAATAATCCTTACCTTTGAAATTTGGTTGATCAATCCTTATGAATAGATCATTATTGGTCAGAAGCCTGTTGTGTATCCTTTCAATATTTGCATTCCCGCAAGTATCGGGCCAGTTTTATTATGGCCATCAGATGATGTTCGGTAAAAACAGGGTTCAATACAATGATTTTTACTGGTATTTTTTCAGATATGAAAGATTTGACACTTACTTTAACCAGCAAGGGAAAAATCTGGCCAATTATACTGCCGATTATCTCCAGGAGGAAATCATCCGTATCGAGAATTTCTTTGATTATGAACTTGAGAACAGGCTGATCTTTATTATTTATAATAAACTGACAGATTTCCGGCAGAGTAACATTGGGCTCATAACAGGAAAGGAAGAATATAATACCGGTGGTGTTACAAAGATTATCAGGAACAAAGTATTTATTTATTTTGATGGTGATCATAAAAAATTCGAACAGCAAATCAGTGCAGCTATTGCAGAAGTCCTTATTAATGAGATGTTATACGGCAATGAACTTCGTGAGAATGTTACAAATTCCTCATTAATTGAGTTGCCTGACTGGTATCTGAAAGGTCTTATTTCTTATGTTTCCGATAGTTGGGATGTGGATATAGAAGACCGGGTGAAAGACGGGATTCTGAGCGGAAGATATGAAAAATTTAACAGGCTCACCGGTGAGGATGCTGTTTATGCCGGCCATTCATTCTGGAGATTTATTGCTGAAAATTATGGGGAATCTGTGATCCCCAATATTATCTACCTGACCCGGATCAATAAAAATTCCAACAGCGGTTTCCTGTATGTCCTTGGTTTCACCATCAAAGAACTTTCCGCTGAATGGATGAGCTATTATCTCGATATATTTGATGAATCGAAAGTTGAGAGGGAATTCCCCGAAACAGGAAGAATATTTAAAAAAACCAATAAAAAGCAGGTCTACAGCCAGGTCAGGATCAGCCCCGACGGAAGAAATATTGCTTATGTCACCAATGAATTTGGACAGTACAAAATCTGGCTTTATGATACCCGGGAAAATAAGAAAAAGAAACTGTTCACGCATGAACATAAGCTTGATCAGATTCCCGATTATACCTACCCCGTACTGA
>CAZRHW010000145.1:0-6400 GCA_964599785.1 uncultured Bacteroides sp.
ATATGCTCAATATATTTCATGTATAGACAGGAAAGATGATGATTCGTGCGGTGTTTGTTCTTCATGCAGGAAATATGCCAAACTTATCCATCCCGACCTGCATTTTGTATTTCCGGTGGCAACTACAAAGGAAATTCCAAAAGATCCGGTTAGTAATAACTTCATGGCTGAATGGAGGGAGATTGTCATAGAAAGTCCTTACCTGACACTTTTTCAATGGTATGAAAAGATAGGAATGGAGAACAAGCAGGGGATCATAAGTGTAGGGGAAAGTAAAGAAATCATCAGGAAACTGAGCCTGAAAACATTCGAGTCTGAATTTAAGATCATGATCATCTGGATGCCGGAGAAAATGAATCCCCAGGCAGCTAACAAATTACTTAAGATCCTGGAAGAACCACAGGGGAATACTGTCTTTCTTCTGATTGCCGGGAGTACGGAGCAATTTTTACCAACCATTTTATCAAGAACACAAATTATCAAGATTCCGGGGATCGATGAACAATCATTATTCCTGGCACTTAAAGAGAAATTTGGTAACCCTGAGGAAGAAATAAAAAATGCTGCCATACTGGCAGACGGAAACCTTATCAGGGGAATTGAATATATTGAAAGAAGTGAGGAGACAAAGAATAATTATAATCGTTTTGTTCAGCTTATGAGACTGGCTTATAGCAGGGATATGATCGGGATTTCCGGGTGGGTTGAAGAAGTATCTGCTATTGGCCGTGAAAAGCAGAAAAATTTCCTTGTTAATGCATTGAGGCTGATCAGGGGGAATTATTTATTAAATCTGAGAAACAGGGACCTGGTGAGGTTATCTGACGAAGAAATGGAATTTTCAGAAAAATTTTCAGCGTTTATAAACCAGGATAATGCTTCTGATATTACGGAAGAGATAAACAAAGCCTGTCTTCATATTGAAGCCAATGCCAATCCCAGGATTGTTTTTCTGGATCTTGCTATGCAGCTTAAAAAACGAATACGCTAACTATTACTTTTAATTCTTAATTTTGTCGGTAATAAAGAAAAAGCGAAAAAATGGGATACAGGGAAAGTGGAGAATGTGATGCCAGGGGTTTGGCCTCTGATGTACCCTTCATCCAGCAAGCCGGATGTTCCAAACTTGATACATTTAACTGGCTGGAAAATATTCCAAAAGGTGCGGATTATAATGATCTGATTGAAGTAAGGTTTAAGAATACAAGGAAAGGATTTTTCAGGAATGTGAACGGGATTCGCTTAAAAAAAGGAGATATCGTGGCAGTTGAAGCTTCACCGGGTCATGATATCGGGATTATATCGCTGACAGGTGAACTTGTTTTACGACAACTAACAAAATATAATATCTCACCTGATTCTGAAGATCATAAGAAGATATACCGGAAAGCTAAGCTTGTCGATATCGATAAATGGAAAGAAACAATTTCGCTGGAGCATGAAACAATGATCAAATCCAGAAAGATAGCTGAAAAGCTTAAACTGGACATGAAAATCGGGGATGTTGAATACCAGGGAGATAAAACCAAAGCGATTTTTTATTATATCGCTGATGAACGGGTTGACTTCAGGGAACTGATCAAAGTGCTTGCAGATGAATTCAAGATCAGGATTGAGATGAAACAGATAGGGGCCAGGCAGGAGGCAGGGAGAATCGGGGGTATAGGATCCTGTGGCAGAGAACTTTGCTGTGCCAGTTGGATCACAAACTTTGTGTCTGTTACCACAAGTGCTGCCCGTTACCAGGAAATATCTCTTAATCCTCAAAAACTTGCAGGCCAGTGCGGGAAACTGAAATGTTGCCTGAATTATGAGGTTCATTGCTATATTGATGCCCAGAAAGATTTTCCTGATAAGAATATCATCCTGGAAACTGAAAAAGGACCGGCTTACTATCATAAAATTGATATATACAGAAGAATCATGTGGTATGGATTTGAGCAGGGTGAAGAAGCTATAAATAAATTGGTGCCCGTACCTGTTGAAAAAGTGACAGAGATCATTGAGATCAATAAAAAAGGTTTAAAAGTACCGGACCTGATTCAATATAACGAGAAAAAGGAATCCGAGATTCCTGAGGAAGGATTAGAAATGTCAAGTGAGAATTTTTAAAATTCTGAAGTTTGTACCGGTAAAACCGGGCGATAAAACAAAGTAATACCATTCATAGACTATGAGGATTTGTCGTCTCTTCTTTCTTACCCTCCTGTTCAGTATTATATTCCTGTCATGCGATCCTGACTGCGTTTATGAAAAAAATATCAGGATTCCCGATGGGATCTGGGACAGGAATAATCCAATACGGTTTGAGGTTATTATTCAGGATACCATCACTCCCTATAACCTTTATATTAATGTCAGGAATACCGGCCTTTATCCCGTCAGCAACCTTTATCTGTTTATAACAACCACAGCTCCTTCAGGTCATTCGGTAAAAGATACTGTGGAAATCATCCTTGCAGATGAAAAAGGGGAATGGCTGGGCAAAGGTCTTGGTGATATCTGGGATCTGCAGAGGTTATACAAACAGCATGTCCGTTTTGCCCAGAAGGGCATGTATTTATTTGAATATGAGCAGGCTATGAGGATAGAGAAATTGCCATTCATCCTTGATGCAGGACTGCGGGTGGAAAAAGCCAGGTAAATACTCCCGGCTCAAAATGTTCAAATGTGAGTAAGGCAAAGTTGATCAAATTCGCGGAGATAAAAACATTTAATAATGTTTTTCAGCCAGGCTTTGAAGAGGTTTACAATCTTCCATTTTATCTTAAAGGTAAATGGAATGAACTGTATTTCAGGAACAAAAATCCGATTATTCTTGAGCTGGGATGTGGGAAAGGGGAATATACCACTGGAATGGCCGAACTTAACCATGAGAGAAATTATATCGGTGTGGATATAAAAGGAGCAAGAATATGGACAGGAGCAAAATATGCATATACAAACCGGATTGGCAACATAGCTTTTGTCAGGACACATATTGAGTTTGTTCATTCTTTATTTGATAAGGATGAGATCAGGGAGATCTGGCTTACTTTCCCTGATCCACAGGTGAAAAAAAGAAGAAACAAAAAACGTCTTACAGGAGCAAGGTTTCTGAAGCTTTATCAACAGTTTCTGGTTGACCGGGGGATCATCCATCTGAAAACAGATAACAGAGACCTGTATGAATATTCAAGAAGGATTGTTCAGTTTAATAAGATGGAAATTGTTTATTCCACTGAAGATATTTATGCTTCCAACATTACAGGTCCTGTCCGGGATATTCAGACATTTTATGAGAAACATTTTCTGGAACAGGGACTGAAGATTCATTATCTGGCTTTTAAGCTTGATCATGCAAAAGAAATTGAAGAACCGAAAAATAAATGAGGAGGGTGGATTCTTCAACCGGGTCTTTCAGGTTACCAGCAAGATACCCGCCGGCAGGGTTACTTCATATGGTGCTATAGCAACATATCTGGGAACTGCCCGTTCGGCACGTATGGTCGGTTGGGCACTAAACCAGTCACATTTTCTGGAAGATCATATCCCTGCACACAGGGTTGTAAACAGGAACGGATTATTGACGGGTAAGCATCATTTTGGAGGTTCAAAAGTGATGCAGGAATTATTGGAAAGTGAAGGTGTTACGATTATTGATGATCAGGTTGTTAATTTTAAAAAGATTTTTTGGGATCCTTCAAAAGAGTTAGTCTAAATAAAAATAATTTATAAATTTAACGTGTTTTGCTATTGAAGACGATGATATTGATGATCAAGGCTATATAAAGCCGCGCCAGCGGCGCGGCTTTATATAAAAAATTCATATTTAACAATTTTCATTCAAAGTGTTTATCCGATTATCTGGAAGAATAATTTTATATTTGTGCTTTCTTTCTAAAAACTATTTGATTCCATGAGCATTACACCGGAACAAGTTATTGAAGCCCTGAAAAAGGTCAAGCATCCTGAAAAAAAACAGGACATCGTTTCTTTAAACATGGTCAATGACTTGGCAGTAAAAGAAAACCAGGTTAGCTTTTCCCTGGTTTTTCAACGTTCCAACGATCCTGTTATATCATCCCTACGTAAGGCTGCTACCAGGGCAATAAAAATTTATGTCAGCAAACAGGCAAAGATTGATATTCATGTCAAAGCTTTACAGATGGTGGAAAAGGAACCGGTTTTGCCAGGGGTTAAAAATATTATTGCTATTGCTTCGGGTAAAGGAGGTGTCGGTAAATCAACTGTAGCAGCAAACCTGGCAGTTGCTTTTGCACAGAAAGGTTTACGTACAGGTCTTATTGATGCTGATATTTTCGGTCCATCGATTCCGAAAATGTTAGGTGCAGAAAACAGGCGGCCTTCCGTGGTCAACCATGATAATAAGGATTTTATAGTACCGGTTGATACTTTTGGTGTAAAGATGCTTTCAATAGGATTTTTTATCGATCCGGATGATCCTGTAATATGGAGGGGACCAATGGCTTCCAATGCACTGAGGCAGTTTATTAACCAGACTGATTGGGGTGAACTGGACTACATGTTTGTTGACCTTCCTCCCGGAACCAGTGATATTCACCTGACAATGGTTCAGGAAGTTCCGATAACGGGCGTTGTAATTGTTTCAACACCCCAGAAAGTTGCTATTGCCGATGCAATAAAAGGTGTGAATATGTTCAGGAGTCAACACATCAATGTGCCTGTGCTGGGATTGATTGAAAATATGTCATGGTTTACCCCTGCTGAATTACCCGATCATAAATATTTTATTTTTGGAAAAGATGGGTGCAGGGACCTGGCTGCTAAACTGAATGTTCCATTACTGGGAGAGATACCTCTTGTGCAAAGTATTTGTGAAGACAGTGATGCCGGTAGTCCAACAGTTCTTAAAAAAGAATCTCCTGTAGGGAAAGCATTTATGGCATTGACGGACAGATTAATAGAAGAAATTAAAAAACGTAATGAAAATCTGCCGCCAACAAAAATTGTTGAGATAAAAAAATAAGTAAATGATAACGCGTTGTGCAATAGCACAATCCGTTAATATATAATACTACTCTGATCAAATTTATTATTATGAATGAAGAAGAAAAAAATCGTATTGTTAACAAGATCAACGAAGCCCTGAATAAATTACGGCCTTATCTGGAAGCTGACGGCGGTGACATATCCCTGGAAGAAGTAACAGATGATCTGGTTGTAAAAGTTAAATTACATGGAGCTTGTGATGGCTGCCCGTTCAGCTATCAGACCCTTAAAGCCGGTGTTGAACAGGCATTGCGGAAAGAAATACCTGAGATCAGGGATCTTGTTGCAGTGAATTGAAATTTACACCTTCAGCCGGACAGGGTTCATTAAAAAACAATTAATTTCGGAATCTATAAAATATGTTCTTGAAAAAACAGTTTATTGAATTGTATCGTCTGACCTGAATCTTGTTCCGTAAAATACTGACATATCTTTTTGCCATTCTATTGATTTTCGGCTTCATTGCAGGATGTTCAACCGAGAAGAACACCCTGGTGACACGTTCATTTCATAACCTGACCTCTCATTATAACATTTTCTTTAATGGTACGGAGAGTTATAAAAAGGGCCTAAAACGTGCACAGGAGTCATATGTGGATGATTATACTCAGATCCTTCCGTTATTTACTTATGATGATGAGGGTATTGCACAGAGCATAGCCCCTGATATGGACCGGGCGATCAAGAAAGCCACCAAGGTTATCACACTTCATTCGATAACAGTAAAACCGGAATTTAAAAATGGTCCCCAGACTGAAAAGCAGAAAGCCTTCTATGAACGGAATGAATATAACAAATGGGTTGATGAAAATTACCTTGTCATGGGCAAGGCTTACCTTTTCAGGCATGAATATCAACTGGCAATCGAAACCTTTAAATTCATTATTACTGAATATTCCTATGAAGAAATTATTTATGAGACACAGATCTGGTTAGCCCGTGCCTATAATGAGATCAGGGAATATAAAGAATCTGGCAGGATACTGAATCAGCTTACTGCCAACGACAATTGCCCCGAGAAATTACATGCAGATCTTTATGCGACAATTGCCGATCTTTATATGAAACAGGAAGATTATGAATCTGCTATCGATCCCCTTGCCGAAGCCTTAGATCATATAAAGAAAAAAGACACCAGAATACGCTATGCTTTTATTCTAGGTCAGTTAAATCAACAGGTTGGTAACATGGAAGATGCTTCTAAATATTACCGGGAAGTAATCAAAATGAATCCTCCTTATGAAATGAGCTTTAATGCCCGCATTAACAGGGCCAGTGTTTTTGTTGAAGGAGAATCCATGAGCCGTGAGATAAAAGCCGAACTGAATAAAATGCTGAAAGATCAGAAAAACAGGTAATATCAGGACCAGATCTACTATGCGTTAGG
>CAZRHW010000146.1:0-6384 GCA_964599785.1 uncultured Bacteroides sp.
TCCCTTTCTCTCCCTTTCTCCCTCACCCTTTCTCTCCCTTTCTCCCTCACCCTTTTTCTCCCTTTCTCCCTCACCCTTTATTCCCCCTCTTCCTCTGCTTTCACAACATATATTTGTCCCGTTTCATACCGGATAACTTTTACTTTTTCACCTTTATTAATAAATCCGATTTCGGATTTGGCATCATAGATTTCATCATCTATCATCACTTTTCCGGATGGACGGAGGATTGAATCAGCAATCCCGGTTTTTCCAATCAGTTCCCTGGGTTTACTTTCGACACCGATGAAGCCTTCATCAGATTTCATATCTCTTCTCAGAGCAAGGTTCCCGAATGCCTGGGCGGTGAACAGTTTTTTTCCTACCCATAAGGAAAGCAGGAATGACAGGAACATAGCTGTGATCACGATAAAGAAGGCCCTGATGATTTCAGCGAAAGCAAATGAAAAATTGAAGTCGAAGACAAGATTATCCACCATGGCCAGTGTTAATCCTGTAATGACCAGCAGGATGCCTGAAACACCTGCCACTCCGAATCCGGGGATAGCAAATATTTCAAGTGCAATAAGGATCAAGCCGACGATAAAAATGATCAGTTCCCAGTTTTGCGCAAGACCTTCCAGGTAGTGAGGGGCGAAATAAAGGATTGCTGCGGTGACCGCTGCGGCAAGCGGGAATCCAATCCCCGGTGATTGAAGTTCAAAATAAATACCACCCACGATGATCATGATAAGGAGGCCGCTGACAATGGGATTAAGGAGGAATCCGATGATTCTGTCGATTGCGGAGAGTTTATATTCGCGGATCTCATAATTTTCTATCCCTGCAATTTGAAGAACTTCTTTGATATTATTTGCCTCGCCTTCACAGAATCCATATTGAATGGCTTCTTCTGTGGTAAAGGTAAGGACCTTTCCTGTATCGGTTATACCTTTGACGAAGATAGAGGGATCGACCATGGCTTCTGCGATTCTTGGATCACGGTGCCAGCGGATGATTGTATCATTACCTTTATAGATGGTGTCTTTGCCATGTGCTTCGGCTGTTGCCCGCATCATGGACCGCATAAAGGATTGGTACTTATCTGGCACCGGCTTCCCGCTCTGGTCCACCACCGTTGCTGCACCTATACTGCCACCGGGGCGCATATAGATACTGTCGCATGCAATGGCTATGAGTGCACCGGCAGAGGCTGCATTGTTGTCGATGAAAACAAAAACAGGTATCGGACAGTTGAGGATCATTGTACGGATTGAATCAGCTGCATCTAAAAGTCCCCCATAGGTATTCATGTGGATGATGATATAGTCTGCTCCTGTTTTTTTCGCTTCTTCAAAACTTCTTTTTGTAATCCTCCAAATGGCCGGAGCGATTTGCTCTTTCATTTCATATTTAAAGATCAGGGTCTTGTGATTGTCTGACAGATCTTTTTCATTGAGATCCCGGGCAGACAAAAAAAATAGCCCGGATAAGACAACCAGGTATATGAAGCCGGTTTTTATTTGCTTTTTCATGAATTGTTAATTATTTCTGAAAATGTTAATCCGGGACACTATAATTAGACTGCACTAAATTACAAAAAAGAATGATTGGCTTTTGTTGTAAAAGATTTTCGGAATGATGCCGGATAGATTTAGTTTTATTATTTCCTGCAAATTTGGAGAGTGATACTTCAGAATAATGCTATTATTTCCTGAAGAAAATATTCCGTCACACACATTTCCCCGGGGATATTTAAAAAGTCCTCTGATTTATATTTCCCGCGCTTGCCTTCTGAATCCGCCAACTGGTGAAGGAGGCAGGGATTCCGCTGATTCCTGCCTGTCGGCAGGCAGGTAAACGCACATTTCGCAGAATTTAAATAACTGGTTTAGAGAAAACTTGTCCGCTCCAGGAGGATCTGCGGGAAGCCTGTTAAGAAAGTTCAGGTTATTAATATCCTGTTACCGGATCAATTCAGTTTTGAACTTGGGAAATTCTGTTAACTTTGCTATCCGTTTCATAATAAATACCTATGGGAATCAATGAACTAACCGCCATCTCGCCCATCGACGGGCGTTACAGAGCTAAAGTTGATGAATTAGCTGTTTATTTTTCAGAATACGGCTTGATCAGGTACCGAATCTTCGTTGAGGTCGAATATTTCATTGCACTTTGCAACATACCCTTGCCGCAGCTCACATCCTTTGATCCGGGATTAAAAGAATCGCTCAGGGATATATACAGGGAGTTCAGAAAGGAAGATGCTCATGATGTTAAGAAGATCGAGAAGACTACCAATCATGATGTTAAGGCAGTGGAGTATTTTATCAAGGATAAATTTACTTCCCTTGGATTGGAGAAATTCAAAGAGTTTATCCATTTTGGATTGACCTCTCAGGATATAAACAACACTGCTGTTCCGGCCTCATTGAGAGATGCCATGCAGGCAGCATATTTCCCTTTACTGGAGGAACTAACAGGCAAGATTACCTCATTATCTCAAGAATGGGAGGATATACCCATGCTGGCCAGGACGCACGGGCAGCCTGCATCGCCTACACGATTGGGAAAAGAATTCAAGGTTTTTATTGAACGGTTGATCCATCAGACTGAACAACTCAGAACAGTACCCTATTCTGCAAAATTCGGGGGAGCTACAGGCAATTTTAATGCTCACTATGTAGCTTACCCGGGAGTAGACTGGGTAGGATTTGCCAATCGCTTCGTCAATGAAACCCTGGGGCTTGAACGGTTACAGGCCACCACACAGATTGAGCATTATGATAACCTGGCTGCGATGTTTCATAACCTTTCCAGGATCAATACAATACTCATCGACCTGGCACGGGATATATGGACTTATATCTCAATGGATTATTTTAAACAAAAAATAGTGGAGGGAGAGGTGAGTTCTTCCACCATGCCCCATAAAGTCAATCCAATCGATTTTGAAAATGCTGAAGGAAATTTTGGTGTTGCAAATGCACTCTTTATACATTTAGCTGCCAAACTGCCCATCTCAAGGCTTCAGAGGGATCTTACAGATTCAACAGTACTTAGAAATATTGGAGTTCCCATTGCACATACCCTGCTCGGTTTTAAATCACTATTGAAGGGATTGCAAAAGCTCATTGTCCATCCTGCCAGGATTTCTTCCGATTTGAATGAAAACTGGGCTGTCATTGCAGAAGCTATCCAGACAGTTCTGAGGAGGGAGGGTTATGAAAATCCATATGAAGCGCTAAAAGAACTCACCCGTACCAACAAAATTATTGACAGTGAAATACTACATAAGTTTATTGATACGTTAAATATAGATCAAGAAGTAAAAGAAGAACTGAAGCGTATAACCCCGGAAAATTACACCGGGATTTGAATCTCTGAGGTTTGTAACCTTGAAAAATCCAGATGAAAACCTTCCTGAAGATCGTCCGTTATATTAAACCTTACTGGATATATGCCTTATTGAACATCATATTCAATATCCTGTCGGCTTTTTTTGCCCTGTTCTCATTTATGATGGCCATCCCTTTTCTGCGTATTCTTTTTCATAAGCAGGAGCTTATTTCAGAAACCGTACCTTTTTCTTTGAAAATAGAGGCTATTCAACATAATTTCAATTACTTCATCAGTAATACGATTGTTAATCAGGGTGAAGGCAGGGCATTGATGCTGGTGAGTATCCTGGTTGTCGTGATGGCGATGCTGAAAACGGGATTCAAATTCATGGCTAATTATTATATCACCCCGGCCAGGACAGGTGTTGTCCGCGATATTCGTCAACAGGCCTATAGTAAAATACTCAGGCTTCCCCTTTCCTACTATTCCGATTCCAGGAAAGGTGACATCATGTCGCGTATTGGTATGGATGTGAATGAAATTGAGACATCGGTAATGAGCTCCCTTGAAATGGCTTTCAGAGACCCGATCACGATCATTATTTTCATCGTCTATATGTTCATTCTCAGCTATCAGCTATCCTTTTTTGCATTGATCCTCCTCCCGGTTAGTGGTTATATTATTGGCAGGATTGGCAAAAACCTCAGGAAACAATCGATGAAACTTCAGCAACAGCTGGGAACCCTGTTATCAATACTGGAAGAAACCCTTTCCGGCATCCGTATTGTAAAGGCTTTTAATGCTGAAAAAAAGGTCACATCGAAATTCTCGAATTCGAATGAAACCTATACAAGAATCATTAACAAGGTCTATCGCCGCCGCTTTCTTGCATCACCACTCAGTGAATTTCTTGGAACAGTTGTCATGATGATCCTGATGTATATCGGCGGAGTGCTTGTCCTCAATCAAACCACTTCACTTTCTTCTGAAGCTTTCATTACCTATCTGATCATTTTTTCACAGATTATCACTCCTGCCAAAGCATTTTCAACAGGGTATTATAATATTCAAAAGGGAATGGCAGCTTATGACAGGATAGATAACATTCTTGAGCAGCCAATAACCATTAAAGACCGGCCTGATCCAGTAAGAGTAAATCAGTTCCGGCATGCTCTTGAATACAGGAATGTTTATTTCAGGTATGAAAAGGAAATGGTATTAAAAGGAATCAGGCTGACTATTGAAAAGGGGAAAACCATTGCGATTGTTGGTAAATCAGGTTCCGGCAAATCAACACTGGTAGACCTCCTGCCGAGGTTTATTGATCCGGTAAAAGGGGAGATATTCCTGGATGGGATAGACATCCGGGATTATAAACTCTCGGATCTCCGTAACATGCTGGGTATTGTCAGTCAGCAGTCCATCCTGTTTAATGATACCTTTCTTAACAATATTGCCTTTGGTCTGGACAATGCAGAAGAAGAGGCCGTAATCAATGCAGCCAAAATTGCCAATGCACATGATTTTATCATGGATACGGAGAATGGATATTATACTAACGTTGGTGATGCAGGTAGTAAACTCTCCGGGGGACAGCGACAGCGGATAAGCATTGCCAGGGCATTGTTAAAAAATCCGCCGATTCTGATCCTGGATGAAGCAACCTCTTCGCTCGATACAGAGTCTGAGAAGTTAGTACAACAGGCTATCATTTATCTGATGAAAAACCGGACCTCGATTGTCATTGCTCACAGATTATCAACCGTCAAACATGCAGATGAGATCCTTGTGCTGGAAGAAGGTAGCATTGTTGAAAATGGAAATCATAAGGAGCTGTTGGAAAAGAACGGTTTATATAAAAAATATCACAGTTTGCAAATGTTTTAAAATTTTATTAATTTAATATCCCATTATACGATTAAACCGAAAATATTGATATTTATAGATTTGTAGAGACGCGCCATGGCGCGTCTTTACAAAAATAGCCTCTAATTCAATGATATAGGTAATTCAATCGCACGACAGGTTTATTTAATACAGGTACATTCTACCATTTATAAATGAGGGATTTACAGGCAAGAAATTAAATTAAGTATATGAAGATCAGTGGCTTTACAATGGCCAAGAATGTGGAGAAGTTATATTATCCTATCAAGCAGGCAATTCTTTCCATTCTCCCCATTGTGGATGAATTTGTTGTGGCTCTGGGTGATTGTGATGAGGATGATCGTACCAGGGAAGAGATACGCTCTATCGGGAGCAACAAAATAAAGATCATTGATACAGTATGGGATATTAAGAAATATCCCAGGGGGATGGAGCATGCCCACCAGACTGACATTGCTAAAAGCCATTGTTCAGGTGACTGGTTGTTTTATTTGCAGTCGGATGAGGTGGTGCATGAAAAATATTTATCTCATATCAGGGATAAATGTGAAGAATATCTGGAAAACAAAAATATTGAGGGTTTTCTGTTTAAATATGTTCATTTCTGGGGAGATTTTTCCCATTTTCAGCATTCACATTGCTGGTACAGGAGAGAGATCAGGATTATC
The DNA here is from genome assembly GCA_964599785.1 of uncultured Bacteroides sp. Taxonomy (GTDB): domain Bacteria; phylum Bacteroidota; class Bacteroidia; order Bacteroidales; family SM23-62; genus LJUQ01. The sequence continues at coordinate 5,877 of CAZRHW010000146.1, forward strand.
CGGAATGATCCTGAAATACATTCCTGGGAATCTGCGCAGTCATTCCGCAGGATACCGGATTTTGACGGGATTAATTACAGGCAGCACCGTCAGACCTTCAAGCTGAAGGTAATCGGGCTGGATGCGTATATCTATCATTATGGCTGGGTACGGCCACCAACACTGATGAGTTCAAAAATGAAAGCTTTCACTGCCAATCACAAGGGACAAGACATCGTAGAAGAGATGATCAGAAGAAGGAAGTTTAACGGATCATACGATTACGGCCCACTGGACAGATTACCGGTTTTTACAGATACCCATCCGGAGGTAATGGGCGAATGGATTGATAAATTCGATTGGAAGGAAGAGCTCAGGTATAATGGGCCGCTTAGCGCAAACCGTCCCAGAGCCAAACATGATCTTCTTAAATACCGCTTCATTTCTTTCCTTGAAAACAATCTGCTGGGAGGGAGACGACTGGGAGAATTTAAAAACTTCATCCTCGTTAAGGAATAATACCGTAGAT
>CAZRHW010000147.1:0-6367 GCA_964599785.1 uncultured Bacteroides sp.
ATATATTTAATTTTCAATATCTTTGGTTTATTAGCACAACGCGTTAACTTGTTTCTGCATATTAATGACGGAAACATTAAAATATCGGTATCTAAAAAGCAACTTTTTTTCACAATGTTTAAAAAAAAATCAGTTAACCTGTTATTTGTCACCATGATGGTAATGTTGTCAGGTGTCAGTGTTGTTTATGCGCAGGATAGTCTGAATATTGGTTTAGATAGTGTGAAATCGACACTTGTGAACGCAAAGGAATCTGACAGTGTGCCGTTCTTCACGGTTGATTCTCTTTATAATTCATTGCTTGATGATGCATTGAATATCCAGTGTTCTGTTGATTCAATGGATGAAACGATCTTCCAATATCGCCGGAAGATCATTTACATTGATGATACCTACGAGAAGATTAAGATGCAGCGACAGGTGGTAAGGCTTGAAGAAGAGGTGAAGATTCTTCAGACCAAAGCTGACAGTTTATTCCTGGTAATGGATGAAATGACCAGGCCGGAAGCAACGGTTCATAAGAATTCTTTGTTGATCCTTGATACAGTTATTGAGGGAATAAAAGTATATCATTATAATCTTGAAGAGTGGAAGAGCATAAAGGCACAAATAAAAGAAGGAGAGATTGCCGGGAAAGAAAAAATCAGTAATGTTTTACAATCTGATACGGGTAATCAATTTTCCATTCAGAAGCAGACTCCATACTCCTCCGGTCATCCTTTCGAATATGATTTCCAGGTTCCTCATGGCGTATTTTACCGTATCCAGCTTGGTGCATTCAGTCAGGAGGTAAAATATGATCATTTCGGAGGTATTAATCCCATTACCACTCAACCGGTTGAAGAAGGGAAAATCGTAAGGTATTTCGCAGGTAAGTTTACAAATTATCCGGAGGCGGAATATGCTTGCAGCAGGGTCCGGGCGGCCGGCTTCAGGGATGCTTTTCTAGTAGGATACTATAATGGCCAGCGGATGTCGGTAGACCGGGTCCGGGAATTCGAGAAAATTCGTCATTGAAAACAGCCTAAGGTTTAAATGGTTTCTGGTTCCTGGTTCCTGGTTCCTGGTTTGAGTGGGTATTGTGGTTGGTGGTTAGGGGGGAATGTTGATGCTAAGGGCTATAATTCTTTTGAAATCTGAAAAGAAGTTCAAATTAGTATCTTCCCAAAATATTTTTCTTAATTTTGTCTGTACCTATTTAAAATAATCATGGCAGATAAGAACGGTAACCAGGAATCACCATTCTTTGATGAACAGAATGATGTGCTCAGGCAGGAAAATAAGTTCCTCATTTTGCACAATGATGATATACACACATTCGATTATGTGATCGATTGCCTGATTGATGTTTGTGAGCATAATAATGTCCAGGCAGAACAGTGTACATTTCTTGTTCATTATAAGGGCAAATGTGAGGTAAGGAAGGGTTCCATTGATTATCTTAAGCCTATGAGACAGGGCCTTATTGACAAGGGACTGAATGCCACGATTGATTGATTTTCAAATAGTCTTATACAAATGTCAATTCTTGCCATTATCCTGTTAATCTTTCTTGGAATATTGTTATTCCTGGTTGAGTTTTTTCTTATACCGGGAGTTACCGTTGCCGGTATTGGAGGTGCAGTACTAATGGGAGTAGCCGTATTCATGGCATACAAGACTCATGGTACAACGGTGGGGAATTACACATTGCTTACCACCTTGTTGCTGACGATCATCACATTGGTCTTTGCGCTTCGTGCCAAAACCTGGAAGCGCCTGATGCTGAACAAAAATATTGATGGAAAATTCGAGGTTGGGCTCCAGGATGAAAAGATCAAGACTGGTGATACCGGATTATCCATAACCCGTTTAAATCCCGTCGGGAAAGTAATGGTTAATGAGATCATCGTTGAAGCAAAATCAATCAAAGGATTTGTTGATCAAAATATAAAGATTGAGGTTGTGAAAGTCCTCACTACACAAGTCATTGTTAAACCTATAAATAACGAATAAAATGGAAAACTCAAGTATTTTTATATACATTGTCATTATTGTCGGGGCTCTCATCGGGCTCTGGCTGATTTTCTACCTTATCCCGGTGGGTTTATGGTTTTCAGCCCTGATCTCCGGTGTACGCATTTCGCTTTTGCAATTGATTCTGATGCGCTGGAGGAAAGTGCCGCCGAATGTGATTGTCCGGTCTATGATCGAAGCTCATAAGGCTGGACTGGGAGACATCGTTCGTGATGACATGGAGGCTCATTACCTGGCCGGAGGGCATGTTGAAAAAGTGATCCATGCACTGGTCTCAGCCAATAAAGCCAATATTGAACTGACATTCAAAATGGCCACCGCCATTGACCTGGCAGGCCGGGATGTTTTGGATGCTGTCCAGATGTCGGTAAACCCAAAAATCATTGATACACCTGCAGTAGCTGCAGTAGCCAAGGATGGCATACAGTTAATTGCCAAGGCCAGGGTTACTGTGCGTGCCAATATCAAGCAATTGGTTGGTGGCGCCGGAGAGGAAACCGTTCTGGCGCGTGTAGGAGAGGGCATCGTCTCTTCCATTGGTTCTGCCAACTCTCACAAATCAGTGCTGGAGAATCCGGATTCAATTTCAAAGGTGGTATTGGGGAAGGGCCTTGATGCAGGTACAGCCTTTGAGATTCTCTCTATCGATATTGCCGATGTTGATATTGGAAAGAACATCGGTGCTATGCTCCAGATGGATCAGGCCGAAGCTGATAAGAACATTGCCCAGGCAAAGGCTGAAGAAAGAAGAGCCATGGCTGTGGCGCTGGAACAGGAAATGATTGCCAAAGCCCAGGAGGCACGTGCTAAAGTTATAGAAGCTGAGGTGGAGATACCACTGGCGATGGCAGACGCCTTCCGGTCGGGGAACCTTGGAATTATGGATTATTACAAATTCAAGAATATCCAGGCCGATACGGATATGAGGAATTCAATATCAAAGTCAACAGGGCCTGAAGATAAGAAGAAGAAATAAAATGGTTTCCGGTTGTCGGTTGTCAGTTTTCGGTTAGGTTTGGGTGTAGAAAATGGTTAATGGTTGCTGGTAACAAATTGGCCCTCAGGATATCCGACCTGACAGGATCAAGTCAACCTGTCAGGTCTTTTTGCTCTTTCTCCTTTTCGCCCCCTCACCTTTTCTCTCCATCCCTCTGTCCTTATGAATTTTCGACCTGACAGGATCAAGGCAACCTGTCAGGTCTTCTCGCTCCATCGCCCCCTCTCCCCCTCCACCGCTCGCCCCTTCTTACATTCAACCCCGGATTCCCGCAGTTCATCCCACCACTCGGTAGTTCATACCAAAAAATTGATTATGCTTAAAAATTAATGTAAATTTCTTCAAATTAGGGGAATCTTCTTCCCATAATGAAAAATGTTAAATTTAATAGAATCAGCCATGAAAAATATTAAACATTATCTACAGGGATTTATTCCTGGATTAATTCTGTTAGTAGGCGGCTATCAATCCCTGGCTCAGACAACCATAGAAGTCTCCGGGGATATTACCGAAAACACGACCTGGTTGGATGATACTGTGAAGATAACAGATAATGTGACTGTCCTTGATGATGTTACACTCACAATTAATCCGGGGACTTATGTTGAATTCCAGGGGCATTTCAAATTAATTGTTTATGGTACCATACTGGCGTTTGGGAAGCCAGATAGTCTTATAACCTTTACTATAAATGATACAACAGGTTTCAGCAATCCGGATACATCCCTTGGAGGATGGAATGGAATAAGGTTCGATAATTTTTTTTCAGGAGCCAATACAGCTATGTTTGACAATGATACATCACGGTTTGATCATTGTATAATAGAATATGGAAAGGCGTTTGGAACAAGCCATGACCAGAATGGAGGTGCCTTTTATATAAACAGGTTCTCAAAACTTATTATTTCCAATTGCCTGATAAGAAATAATTACTCTCTCAATGGGAGCATGATATTTGGAACTTATGCATCGCCTGTGATCAGAAGGAACCGGATTTATGATTGCCATGGTGGTGCAACCATATATTTTGTTACGAATAGCGATCCCATTATAACTGAAAATTTCATTGCCAATAACAGGGGAATTGGGATCCAGGTTTTTTACGGCAGTCCGGTTATCGCGGGTAATATAATTTGTAATAATGAAATCTTCTGGGACTATCCAATTTACGGTGGAGGTGCCGGTATTCGCATAGGAACCTGCAATGCTGTGATAGTCAATAATACTATCTGTAACAATAAATCGGGGGAGCAGGGTGGTGGTCTCTTTCTTGATGCATCTGACCTGCATTTTGATAATAACATTATCTGGGGAAACGAAGCGGTAAATGGTGGTGATCAGGTATGGCTTAGTGGAAATAACAATATGGATATTCGAAATTGCATTATACCGGCGGGACCAACCAGTATTGAGGGTGATATATATGCAGGTCAGATGATTAACTGTCTTACCTCCTATCCTGAGTTTGTGGGACCATCAACAGGAACAGGTTACAGCAATGATGCGATGGATGCCGATTGGAGTATCAAGGATAATTCCCCGGTAATAAATAATGGAATCACTGATAACAACTTATCCTATCTTTCAGGAACCGATTTCTATAGCAATGACCGTTTACACTACGGGGAAATTGATATTGGAGCTATTGAATATATTAATCCTTTTATGGAAGTTTCAGGAATTGTTGCCTCAAATACCTTTTGGCGCGCAGATACAGTTAAAGTATTGAGTGATATTCTTGTGGAAAGTGGCAATGTGTTAACTATTCCTCCAGGTACCATTGTTGAATTCCAGGGATGGTACATGCTGGTCATTGAAGGAACATTGGTGTCAGAAGGAACTGAAAATGAGATGATTAAATTCACGGCTGCTGATACAAATTATTTCAGCCAGCCCGACTCATTGAAAGGGGGCTGGCGTGGGATTGCTTTCAACCAAACGGATATATCAAATGATTCATCAATCATTAAGTATTGTATCCTTGAACTGGGCAAAGAATCCACTTACATGAAGACAACGGGAGGAGCCATAAATGTTAATAATTACCCAAAACTTAAAATAACTAATTGTATTATCAGAAATAACATTGCCCAACAAGGAGCTGGGATATATTGTTACGGCTCAGATATTCTTATCAGGGATAATATTTTCACAGGCAATAATGCAGTGGGAACATCTAACCCTGAAGGAGGCGGCATATGCATAGTGGAATCTAACCTGACTTTTATTAATAATTATGTTACAAACAATACTTCGACCAATCATGCAGGTGGCGTTTACATAGACGGCTATATCTCTAAACCTGTAATAGCCAACAATGTTATATGTAATAATTATGCTGTGAGGGGGGGAGGACTGTCTTGCTCCGGGAGTGGGGGTGCCTGGATAATAAACAATACCATTTGTAATAACCAATCTAAATACGGTGGTGGAGGCATCAATATACAGAGTTCTAATCCGGATATAATCAACTGTATAATAAGGAATAATATTCAATGGACTGTAGCAGGGCAAATTAATACCCAGGAATTTGAAAATCCAAGAATATACTATTGTAATATTCAGGGAGGACTAGTGGGTATAACCGGAGGAATAGGAGAGGGAGTCTATATTAATAATATTGATGTATCACCTGCTTTTATCAATCCTTCAGGGGGAATAGGCATTGGTTATATCAGTTCCCCATCCGACTGGTCGATATCGGATTTTTCACCGTGTATTAATAAGGGATCATCAGATTTTGAGGGGATTCCTGAAACAGACCACTTGGGGAATACGAGGATCAATGGAGGTGAGATCGATATAGGTGCCATTGAAAATCAGAGTGGACTGCTGAATTTCCTGAAACATCCGCTGGGCAAGGTTAAATGTGAAGGAGAAAGTGTAAATTTTTCGGTCGAAGTTAGTGATACAGCATATATACAATGGGGAAAAGATGGGATTGTCTTACCGGGTGAAACGCAGAAAGTACTCACGATTGACTCTGTAACAATGAATCACCAGGGAAATTATACATGTATGATATACAACTCCTATGGTGATATTGAGAGTAATCCTGCATTCCTCCTGGTAAATGAAAAGCCCGAATTCCTTTCGTATCCTCCCGACACATGGACCGAGCAATACAAACCGGTGAGCCTGAAAGCTTATGCCAAAGGCAGTAACTTAACATATAAATGGCAAAAAGATGGAATTGATAAAGTAGGAGCTTATACTTCTGAACTGATCATTTCAAATGCTGATTATACTGATGAAGGTGAATACAGGTGCATTATCAGCAGTTCATGCGGTCATGATACAACCACTCCTGCAATTCTTTACCTTGCCCCCCAGATATGCATGGTCACCGTCAGC
>CAZRHW010000148.1:0-6352 GCA_964599785.1 uncultured Bacteroides sp.
CACGTGGAGTATTTTCAACACGTGCTCCCTGCAGACCAAATCCAATTGGTATTTCGGTAGTCAGGCTTGTACGGATTGAAAAGAATATACTTCATGTAAGAGATATAGACATTATAGATGGTACCCCGCTTTTAGATGTTAAACCCTATGTTCCGGATTTTGATATAAGAAACGTTGAGAAGTTCGGATGGCTTGAGCATAATGTTCATAAAATAAAGAAGACAAAAGATGATGGGAGATTTATGGAATAGTCGAAATCCCATTAAATTTTTATTTGATGCATGTTATTTAATGCCTATCATTTAATACAGATTATTTAATAGCGTCTTGTGCGATTGAACCGATGATATTGATAATCAGTAATTTATAGAGCCGCGTCGCGGCGCGGCTCTATAAAAAAATCTAAGATTTAACCACTTAATTCATTCAATCGCACAACGCGTCATTTAATGCATGTTATATAATACCTGTCATTTAATACATTTTTTTTAATTTTATGCTGAATGAAAGATAATCCGGGGATGATGACATTCATTTATCGTTATATAAAATTTTTGGCCCTGGTGTTTTTACCGGCTATCATCTGGTTATTTACCAATGTCGCCATCAATACACATACACATATCCTTGATGATGGTGTGAGAATTACACATGCACATCCTTTCGATAAAAATACCGGTAAAACAAATTCATTCCCAAGCCATAAACATACGCGTGGTGAACTGAACCTTCTTAATATCATCAGTCATCCGCTGACCCTGTTAACTTTTACATTAATAATTTTTATTTCATCCAGCAGGGATAAAATGATTTTCAAACCTTATATCCTTCATTATTTTAGCAGGGAACATTATTTTATCTTCAACTATCATGCACCTCCGGTTTCTTTTAAATAGTATACCTTTTATTCCCCATTTGAGAAACAATCAGTATTTTGTTTTCATCCCGTGGCTAGGGCAAATGATATAACTAAGAATCAAATCATTATCAGACGCTATATATAACTTAACAGATGAAAAGAATAATTGCTTTTTTTGTTTTGTTATTCATTATTACAGGGAACAGGGTGGTTTCACAGGTGACGGTGTTAAGTTCCAATCCAATGAAAAAAAATCAGGTTCTTACATATGCTGCCTTTCAATACTTCAAGACTCATGATAAATATGATTGGACTGATAACAAATTCCATCCAATACCGGATGCAAACCGTGTGGGGAACCTGTCATTGTTAGCAATGGTGGGATACGGACTAACAAACAATTTTGCATTATACCTTCAGTACCCGGTATATGACCAGGTGAAAAACAGTGAGCATAATTTTTATGACGGGGAAGCTGTTCTAATGGGAAGGTATGCTATTATCCCGTCATCATCGGATAAAACCGGTTTGACACTAATTGGTGCGGTAGAATTTCCAACCACCTTTGTAGAAGATAATCCGTATGCCAGCAGCAGTGTGGACTTCATTTTTGGTGAAATTATGTCAACGGCATGGTATCACAATTGCCGCACACATGTTAAATCCGAATATTCTGTAAACAGAAAAGGTTCAGGGGACGAGAATCCAGGGGACGAATTTCGTATTATAATAAAGCAGGATTTTAAATTATGGAAAATAAAGATTTTTCTGATCAATCAGTATCAATACCAGTTTGTCGACCGTAATGAAGAGAATCAGGTCATAGAAAATACTCAAAAACAAAGGCTGCTTCATTTACTGGGTGCAGAATATGTCCTTAAGGATATTCATCTCAGGCCTAAGTTTCAGATGTTTTCTGTTGGCCAGGGGGGGTCGGTATTCAGGGGAAAATTTATTTTTGATTTATACTATTATTTTTAATCATAACCGTGATTAATGGTTTTGAAACCCGGATGATTGTCGGTGCAGAAACAAAGACAAAATAATCAGAAACATATATATTGGATCAGGCATTAACAAAAAAATTATTTATGATAAAACCAAACACCATTCAAAGAATTTCAGAAAAAAAGAATATCCTTCTGGGTATATTTTCCCTGATTATAATACTGGGGATATGGTTTATTGTCTCATGGATAACAAGTGAGGTACGCTCGGTAGATTTCCCATCACCCATTTCCACATTTAAAAGTCTGTTTAAAGATTTATCGGGGGGGGACATATATGATTTCACCATTTACCAGCACACGCTTACAAGTTTACTTCGGTGGGCAACCGGTTTCATTCTTGCAGTTATTACAGGAGTGCTGGCCGGTCTGTTCATAGGTTTGTATCCGACATTAAATAAACTTTTTATGCCGCTGGTATATGTTTTACAACTGATACCGGGTCTGGCATGGATACCTATCGCCCTGTTGCTGTTTGGCCTTGGGAACGTTTCTACTATTTTCATGATATTTATGCTGGCTTTAACACCGATTATTATAACCACTTCCACGGGGATCAGTAATACACCTTCGGATTTAATTGACTCGGCCATACTGATGGGTGCCAGCCGCAAATCGTTGTTTATCCATGTTTTATTCCCATCTGCATTATTTCATATTGTAGACGGTATGCGGATTGGCCTGGCTAATTCATGGAGGGTATTGATTGCCGCAGAAATGATCGTGGGGAATGGCATAGGATTGGGCTATATCATCATTCAATCCAGGTGGTCGCTTAACTATGTTTCTGCTTTTGTTTCGATCATGATTATTATAATTATCGGACTAACATTCGAAAAATTTTTATTCCAGATAATCGATAAAAGATTAAGGCTTAAATATGGCAGTTATTTACGATATCAACCTATGAGTAACGAATAACAAGATATGTATCTGCAAATTAAAAATATATCAAAAAACTGGGACAACCGGGGCAATATTAACCAGGTACTGAGCAATATGTCCTTTTCGGTAGAAAAAAATGAGTTTATCTGTATCATCGGGCCGAGTGGTTGTGGTAAAACCACGTTGTTAAAAATCATTCTTGGTATATGGTCTGCATCTTCCGGCAGTGTTCTTCTGGAAGGACAAAAAATCAATAAGACCTGTTTATGCAGGGCTATGGTTTTCCAGGAACCGCCGCTATATCCATGGAAAACAGTAGCACAGAATATCGAAATTGGTTTGATTTTCCAGAAAATCGATCCCGGGAAAAGGAAGAAGATTGTAGCGGAAAAGATTGCCATAACTGAACTGAACGGTTATGAGGATTATTACCTCTATCAACTTTCGTGTGGCATGAAGCAAAAAACACAACTCGCCCGGGTACTGGCATTGAATCCTGATATTGTTTTACTGGACGAACCCTTTGCATCGCTGGATGAATTGCTGAAACACAAATTCGATATATACCTGCACAAGATCTGGGAACAGGAAAAAAAGACATTTATCCTGGTGACACATTCAATAGAAGAGGCCATTCTGCTGGCCGACAGGATTTTTGTCATGAAACCTTCCCCCGGCGAAATTCATATGGAAAAAAAAGTAGAGATTCCTCATCCGAGAGATCTGTTTTCTAAAGAAATTGTTGAACTCCGTAAACTATTACGCCATGAACTATCAAAATTTTATTAAACGGTTCCTCATTATATCAGTCATTGTTCTTACTTTTTCCTCATGCAGGAAGGAATCATCGCCGCTAAAGCTTGCATACCCCCAAAAGGTTAACTACGAGTCTTTTATTGTTGCAAACCACCTGGGATACTTTCATGAAGACGGTGGTAATATTAAAGTCATAACTGTTACCAGCGGCATCAATGCCGCAGAAGCATTAAGTCTTGGAGATGCCGATTTAGCTGCTATGGGGGATGGGCCGACAGTCATACTGATGGCACAGGACAAAAATATTTTAATCGTATCCCGGTATGCTAAAGGCGAGCGGATACACAGGCTTATAGCCGATACATCAATCCATGTTGCAGAAGATCTGACAGACAAACGGATTGGTGTTCAGATAGGATCCAGCACGAATGGTGCACTTTTAAACTGGTTTGAAAAGAACAACATAACATTGGATGATATTACTATCGTTCCCATGGATCCTTTGAATATGCCTGAAGCTATGAAAACAAAACAACTGGATGCTATGGCAGGAAGCGAACCGTGGGCGGTTAATGTCGAAAAAATATGTTCGGATGCTGTACATGAACTGGCTAATCTTGAGGACGAAAACAATCATTTCCCTCATGTTTTAGTGGCAACCGGTAATGCCGTGGAAGATCATGAGAAACAAATACATTTTGTCATTTCCGCTTTGAATAAGGCAAACGAATTTATGGCTCATCAGCCGGATTCCGCTGCGAAAATAGCCTCGAAGTACATTGGCCTGTCGGTCGATGAACAAACGGTTTGCATGAACAGGTTAACGTGGGAAATAGATTGGGATGAAACTGATCTGAAAAGCCTGGAAGCATCTGCCAGTTTCCTGTACAAATCAGGAAAGATTTCAAACATTCCGGACATTAATAAATTTATACATATACTATACTGAAGAATAAATGAACTATTTCGCCAGCGTAAACAGGAATTCCACACCTCCGTTTTTCATGTTCCTGGCTGTTATTTCTCCATTATGAAGCCCGATAGCATTTTTAACAATGGCTAATCCTAAACCGGTACCACCCGACTTTCTTGAACGGCCTTTATCAACTCTGTAAAACCGTTCAAAAATACGTGAAAGATGTTTTTCATCAATTTCATTTCCGGTGTTGGAAAATGAAAAATAGAAATAATCATTATCTTCAAGGTAATTGGTGACGGTGAGTTCAATTTTTTCCCCGCCATATTTAATTACATTATCGAACAGGTTGTAAAATACAGAGAATAACAGTGTTTCGTTGCCATTCAGGATAAGCGGTTTGGGAAACTGAATCCGGACGCTGATATTTTTTTCATCCAATCTCATTTTTAAATCATCATATACTTCAGATACAATATCATTTATGTTTAACTGTTCAAAAATGAAATGTTCTTTAGCCTCTTCAATTTTATTAAGCATTGAAATATCTTCTATCAGGTCAGAGAGTCTTTTGGTCTGCAAAAAGGCTTTATCAATAAAATACTCCTGTTTATCCCGGGGGATATTATTATTCTGAAGTGTCTCAAAGTATCCCATAATAGTTGCTACCGGTGTTTTCAATTCATGGGCTATGTTTGATGTCATCTGTTGTACAATCCGTTTTCGTTTCTCTGGTTTGGTGATATTGGTGATCACTATCTCAAAACTTTTATCCTGGAAGAAGACACACTTAATATTAAAGTATTTATTGCTATTATAGAGGTTGATCTCTTTCTGTGGTAATTTATCTGTCCAGATCTGAAAACCGCTGTTCAGTTGTTTATTTATAAATTTATTGATGGTCTTAAGCTCTTTCACCCCAAATATTTTCTCCGGGGATCCGGTTGATTCTTCAGAGATTAAATTCAGAAACTGAACAAAATGATTATTGGCGAGTATTATCTTTTTGTCGGGTGAAAAAAACGCGATACCCTCGTTCAAAGCATTCAAATGACTGAAGAGTTTGTTTTTTTCAACCAGTATTTCATCCCTGGCAATATTAAGCTGATTATAAATAGTAACAATCTGATTACTGATTGTTCCTAATTCATCATTTGGGAATTTAATAGGATCTTTGAGCTCTTTCCCGGCACTCAGTTTTACAGCGAAGTCTTTTAATTTTGTTATTGTTTCACCCATTCTTTTAGTCATAAAAAACAGGACTATCCAGGTAAAAAAGAACAACAAAGCCAGGTAAATGATAAAGAGCTTTCCAACATGTAAAAAATCTTTCACTGCAATATCATAAAGAGCTGCAGTCCGGACAAAGTAACCGGAATAAAATTTAACATAGTAGTAATAACTATAACCAGTGGTTGCCGATTTCCTGATGTTTGCCCCAAAGTTTGCTGATAATGATTCCTGGACTTCAGGTCGGTGCAAATGGTTTTCCATTTTTTTATAATCGGGCACTTCACTATCATATAATACAATTCCTTCCGGACTTATCACAGTAATTCTGATGTTCGGTTTTGGAAGGATCATCTTTATCGAATCAAGGGATCTGAAGTCTCCGGTTTCTGATAGCGTATACCTGTCAATATATCTATGAACAACTTCGGTAACATTATCAAGGGTATTTTCAAGCTGGCTTTTTCTGAAATCTTTTTCACGTTCGTACTGAAATATCAGCACAAGAACTGTAAATACTGCTAATATTACAGACAGGTATAAAAATAACTTTTGCCGGAAAGTTAATTTTTTCGACATATGAATTGTTTACTATTCTCAGTTAACTCTTCTCAAAGGCATAGCCATACCCGGGTTTACTTTTGAGATATTTTCCGTATTTCCCGATTTTTTTCCTGATCCGGGTTACATGAACGTCAA
>CAZRHW010000149.1:0-6326 GCA_964599785.1 uncultured Bacteroides sp.
CAAACCTGATTTTTTCACCTTTTTTATTGACAATGAAGTCAGTATGCGGATTAAAGGTCAGGTTCCCCGCGATTGCCAGGACAGTTACGATTTCAGGTGAACTCACGAAGGCATGCGTATTTGGATTTCCATCGTTTCGTTTTGCAAAATTCCGGTTAAAAGAAGTAATGATCGAATTTTTTTCATGTTTATCCGCATTATGCCTGTCCCATTGACCGATACAGGGTCCACATGCATTGGCAAGGACGACACCACCAATATCTTCAAAAATTTTAAGCAGTCCATCACGTTCAATTGTATACCTGACCTGTTCTGAACCAGGGGTGATGATAAATTCTGATTTGGCCTTTAATCCCATTTCAAGTGCCTGCTTTGCAACTGAAGCAGCCCTGGTAATATCTTCGTAAGATGAATTTGTACATGATCCGATCAGGCCAACCTCAAGTTCAGGGGGAAACCCGTTCTGCTTTACCGCAGAAGCAAATTCAGATAGCTTCCAGGCCCGGTCAGGAGAAAAAGGTCCGTTGATATGTGGCTCCAGTTCTGAAAGGTCTATTTCAATAACCTGGTCGAAGAATTTTTCCGGATCAGCATATACCTCAGGATCACCTGTGAGGTGAGCAGCAACCTGGTCAGCGAGTAAAGCAACCTGTTGCCGACCGGTAGCGTTTAAATAATCAGCCATCTTTTGATCATATCCGAATAATGAGGTTGTAGCTCCTATTTCTGCTCCCATGTTACAGATTGTCCCCTTACCTGTACAACTGATTCCTTCAGCCCCTTCTCCAAAATATTCGAGGATATATCCTGTGCCTCCTTTAACAGTGAGGATCCCTGCTACATGAAGAATAACATCTTTGGCAGAAGTCCAGCCGGATAGTTTACCCGATAATTTAATCCCGATCAGTTTTGGGAACCTGAGTTCCCAGGGCATACCGGCCATGACGTCAACCGCATCAGCTCCTCCGACTCCGATGGCAACCATTCCGAGTCCCCCGGCATTGACCGTATGGGAGTCCGTACCGATCATCATGCCACCAGGGAAAGCATAATTCTCCAGGATAACCTGGTGAATAATTCCTCCACCCGGTTTCCAGAATCCTATTCCATATTTATTTGATACTGATTTCAGGAAATCATATACTTCCCTGTTATTCTGGTTGGCAACTATCAGGTCCTGTATTGCTCCAACTTTTGCCTGGATAAGGTGATCACAATGGACCGTGGAAGGAACCGCTGCCTTATTTATACCAGCCTGCATAAACTGGAGCAATGCCATTTGTGCCGTTGCATCCTGCATGGCAACTCTGTCGGGTGTAAAATAAACATAATCCGTTCCCCGCTTAAAATCCCTCATATGCTCATCATCTGCCAGGTGTGTATACAGGATCTTTTCAGTAAGTGTTAATGGCCGGTTAAGACTTTTTCTGGTGTGGGTTATTCGTTTACTTATTGCTTCGTAAACCGACCGTATCATTTCAATATCGAATACCATGGTAATGAATTTTTAATTAGAAAAACAAATGTAACGATCTTTTGAAAATATGGAATAATGGAATAATGGAATAAATGATATATTCCCTCAGGAACCAGTTCACAATTATATATATTTACGCTGTTTTTAATCTAAATATCTTAACACATTGGTTATTTTACTAATTTTATGACGAATTAACAGGCTAATCACTTTGTACCTGTTTCATGGCAAAAATGAAGGATGCTGATTATTAAATATTTACATAACATAAATCTTGTGTGGAAGTTTATTTAAAACCAGGAGGTTTTTAGACTCATATAATTATTCCACACAAATAGCTTGAATAAAATAAAAGGAATGAAGTTTTTCGGACTATTACGGGAAAATCTTAGAGTAAGTACTAAATCGGTCAGGGCGAATATGCTGCGTGCCATTCTTACCATGTTCATCATTGCTTTTGGTATTATGGCCCTGGTTGGTATTCTTACTGCAATAAATGCAATAGAAAAATCGATTACCGAAGAATTTGCACGGATGGGTGCCAACACATTTACAATAGAGAGCAGGAGTATGAATGTTCAGATTGGTGATAAGCGGTACAGAAGGAAGAATCATGAATATATTTCATACAGGCAGGCAAAAGAATTCAAAGAAACATTTAATTTCCCCGCAAATGTTTCAATATGGACATATGCATCCTCTATTGCAACGATAAAATATAAATCTGAAAAAACCAATCCGAACATTCCGGTCCTTGGAGCTGACGAAGACTATCTTATCACGGCAGGATATGAGCTGGACCGTGGCAGGAACTTTACTGCCAGTGAGGTTGACATGAACCGAAATTATGTATTGATTGGAACAGGGCTGGTAAAAAAAATATTCAAGGATGAAGATCCTCTTGATAAAGTAATTTCAATTGGAAGTGGCAAATTTAAAATCATCGGGATCCTGGCTGAAAAAGGTTCGAGTATGATGGGAGAGGGAGACAGAATGGTTATATTACCATATACAACTGTCAGACAATATTTTTCACGGCCACAAATGCGTTATTCCATCAATGTGTCACCACTCAATCCGGAATTATTGGATACTGCGATTGGAGAGGCAGAAGGAATTTTCAGGATTGTCCGTAAGCTGGAAACAGTTGATCAATCTGATTTCAATATAACGAAGAGTGACAGCCTGGCAAACATTTTAATAGAAAACCTGAAATTTATTGCCATTGCTGCCACGATTATCGGTATTATCACACTTTTCGGGGCTGCCGTCGGATTGATGAATATTATGCTTGTTTCTGTAACTGAGAGAACACGTGAAATCGGTATCCGGAAAGCTATCGGAGCCAAATCAAAGACGATCAAACAACAGTTTTTATTTGAAGCAGTACTGATCGGACAAATGGGTGGTCTCCTGGGTATCATTCTCGGCATCCTGATCGGGAACCTTGTCGCGATGATCATCGGGACATCGTTTATCATACCCTGGGTATGGATTTTTATGGGAGTTGTTTTATGTTTTATAGTTGGGATAGTTTCCGGTTATTTACCCGCTGAGAAAGCAAGCCGTCTTGATCCAATTATTGCCTTAAGATATGAGTAATAAAGCATTCATAATAATAATCAAATGAAGCCGTTATCAATTAATGCTACTTTCAATACTCCTACCATTAAGCTTAATCCGGAAGATGGTTACTTTTTAATTGAGGGAAGATCAATTCCCGAAGACCCGGGCATTTTTTTTGAGCATGTTTTGAACTGGGTTGAAGAGTATTTTATTAATCCGGCTCAGACAACCCGTATTGAAATAAAACTTGAATATGTGAATAGCGGCTCTTCAAAATATCTTCTTGAGTTTTTCAGGATCATTGGCAGAAATTACAAGGAAGGCCATCACTGCCAGGTAATCTGGTATTATGAAGAGGAAGATGAGGCCATTCAGGATCTGGGGGAACATTATAAAAGTACGATCAACGTTCCTTTCAGATTTGAGATCCTTGAAGAAGATGAGGAAGAAGAATAAAAAGAGGCTGTATCAAAAGGGAGTAAAGGCAATCATTAACTTTTGATACAGCCTCTTTTAATACATATTATTTATTTGAACAATTTCGGGATCAGATCAACAACCCTGCAGGAATAACCCCATTCATTGTCATACCATGACAAAACTTTAACCATTTTACCGATGACCATTGTACTCAGTGCATCGAATATAGAAGAATGAGTATTATGAATAATATCCACTGATACGATAGGTTCTTCCGTATATTCCAGAATACCTTTCAGTGGGCCTGCTGCAGCAGCCTTAACAGCAGCATTCACCGCTTCCTTTGTAACTTCCTTTTTTAACAGTACCACCAGATCCACCAAAGAACCAGTAGGGGTTGGAACACGTATGGCCAGTCCGTCCATTTTGCCTTTGAGTTCCGGGATAACTTTACCAACAGCCCTGGCAGCACCGGTTGTAGTAGGAACCTGGGATAATGCAGCTGATCTTGCTCTTCGGAGATCCTTATGTGGTCCATCCAGCAGTAACTGGTCATTGGTGTATGAATGAATTGTGGTCATGAATCCATGCTCAATGCCAAACGAATCATTCAGGACTTTGGCAACCGGAGCGAGACAGTTTGTTGTACAGGATGCGTTGGATACACATTTATCTTCCGGACGAAGGGCATGTTCATTAACACCCAGGACAATCATATTGTCGATCTCATCTTTTGCAGGAACACACAGGATTACTTTTTTTGCACCATTTTTCAGGTGATCGCCATAACCTCCTTTTGCACTTTCCCTTGAAGTAAATATTCCGGTGGATTCAATCACTACATCCGGAGTTTCTGACCATGGAACAGCAGCAGGACTTCTTTCGGCATGTACAGGAGTTTTTTTACCATTTACTATCAGCGCTTTTTCATCAAATTTGATATCTCCCTGAAATTTTCCCTGTGTTGAATCATATTTGAGCAAATGCGCAAGCGTTTTGGTATCTGTCAGGTCATTAATGCCAACAATTTCGATGTCAGTTCGGTCGAGAGCTATTTTATATACGTTTCTGCCTATTCTCCCGAAACCATTGATAGCAACTTTAATTTTTGTCATGATCTTAGAATATTTAACAAGTTAAATGATTGTTTTATAGGAAATGCAAACTTAGCCAATATAGATTAATTCATCAAATCCTTTTCATCAATTATGCCGCTGGCATCGACAACTTTTCCAAAACGATAACTGACAAAGAAAGAAAAGAAAATAAAATTATTCTTTTCTGTTGCCATAATGGGAATTTCTTTGGGGAAAATATCAAGAGCAATCCCTGCCTCCAGGGCATGAAGTGTAATATCATGACGGCTGTATTCAAAACTGAACCCAAACCTGCTATAAGCACCTGGCACTACTGATATTTCATTGAAACCTTTAAAGAATGAAGCTCTGCCCCAGATATATCCCTGATGGATGGAAGGATCGAATTTTTCCTGTTTCAGGTATTGATTGCTTGGATCGGTTCCATTGGTTTCGATGATTTCATAATAGACAGGTTTTAAAATACCAAGCGATGGCCCGAAAGAATAATAGCGTCGGATTGATATACCACCTCTGTCAACTTTCCTGAACATCTCTTTTTGCCGGCCATAACCAGCCCTGATGTCAAAGAAACTATTCAACTTTCCGAATACATAACTTTTATTGCTGCTGTAGTAATTTGTGATCTTGACCTCTTTGGGGTGTTTAATGCCTATAAAATCGAGTTCATAAATGGTTTTATTACGGGCATTGATCCTTTTTGCATATCTCCCGCTTAAACCATATCCATTACTGTTTAACAGGACACCGATAGATTTTTCATTCCTGTAAAATATCCTGTTCTGGTCACTTAATTCACCCTGTCCAAAAAGAGTCAGAACCATAAGGTGGTACAACCAGATGCTCAGCAGATATTTTTTGTTCTTCTCCAACACAATTCAATCGGGGGTTTGTTCAAATAAAAAAAGTAATTCATTAACCTGTTTTGCGATTGAACCGACTAAGTAATTGAATGATAGATTTTTTTCGTAAAGTCGTGATGTGGTTCGACTGTACAATATTTAAATATCAATAGCTTTGGTTTAATCGCCCAATGAGTTGATTCTTAATAAAATTTTTTCAAGATACATAACGGGGCATTACGTAAAATCGTATGCCCCGTTAATCTTTGATTTGTGAATTGCCGGTTTAATAAAATAAAAATATACCGGCACATATCTGCCAGTCCACTGTATGACTAAGTTATATCAACTTTGGTTTGTTACTTGTTCGGTATCAGCTTTGGTATAAGCCGGGCAGAGCTTTCTGTTGCAAGAGCTAACTGCAATTCCAGCAATGATGAGGGCCATAAGGATAATTGTTTTAGCTTTTTTCATGTCTGTCCGTATTAATGCACAATAATACAAATTTAAAGGTGTTAAGTTACAACTTTTTTTTTATAACAGGCTGTTATATAATTGTTAAATTAATTAACGTTACTAACCCGACAAAATTATAAAATATTTAATGTATCGTAACTTTTATACGATTGAAAAAAATGAATAATTCAAGTTGCTGGTTGCCCACCTTCTCCGCCAAATGGCTGATTCGGCGAGTAAAACAGGTTGCCAGCCTGTCCCGGACGGGCAGGCAAGTTACAAGTTATTAAATATCAATATCTTCAAGAAATACATGACCATGATGAGTGTTACTGTTTCCATTCAGGAATTCTTCCCGGAGTCCATGGGACTTGCAGGTTATCCAGATTTTTTTCCAGCAATCCAAGCTCTGCATTGATTTTTTTCAGCTCTTCCAGTAAGGGAGGAAATTCTTCTGTCAGAATGGCA
>CAZRHW010000150.1:0-6309 GCA_964599785.1 uncultured Bacteroides sp.
TTTGTTTTCATGAATATCATATCCATTTACTTTCAACCACTTTTCAAATTGGTGGTGAAAAACATTGAATTCCTCCCAGCTATCACCAATTTCATCGACAAAAGTTATATTCGCAGTTGTATCATTTGGATTAACTTTCCTTCTGCGTTTATAGACAGGCAGGAATACAGGTTCAATTCCGGAAGTTGTCTGGGTCATCAGACTGGTTGTGCCGGTAGGGGCAATCGTAAGCAATGAAACATTCCGCCGGCCATATTTGACCATTTCTTTATATAATTCTTCGTCTTCTGTTTTCAGTCTTTGTATGAAAGGATTATTCTTTTCACGGTTCACATCATATACGGGGAAAGCCCCGCGCTCTTTGGACATGTTTGTGCTTGATCTGTAAGCTTCCAATGCAATGGTTTTATGCACTTCAACTGAGAAATCGATGGCATTGTCGCTGCCATATCGTAGCCCCAGGGCAGCCAGCATATCGCCTTCACCGGTAATACCTACACCGGTACGCCGGCCTTCCGCAGTCCTTGCTTTGATCTTCTCCCATAATTGTCGTTCTGTACGTTTAAGTTCTTCATCTTCAGGATCTGTATTCACTTTCTCCAGGATGGCATCGATTTTTTCCTGTTCAAGGTCTATGATATCATCCATCATTCGCTGGGCTAACCTGACATGTTTCCTGAACAGGTCGAAATTGAACCTGGCATTGACCTCAAAAGGATTTTCAACATAGCTGTAAAGATTAATAGCCAACAAACGGCAACTATCGTACGGACACAAAGGTATTTCCCCACACGGATTGGTTGATACCGTTCTGAACCCGAGATCGGCATAACAATCAGCCACAGATTCGCGGATAACAGTATCCCAGAAAAGGATACCCGGTTCAGCCGATTTCCAGGCATTATGAATGATTTTGTTCCACAGGCTTCGTGCGTCGATCTCCTTGGTATATATCGGATTGTCGGAATCTGTCGGGTATTGCTGGATATATGGCTGATTATTATTGACTGCCTGCATAAATTCATCATCAATCCTTACAGATACGTTTGCACCGGTGACTTTACCTTTATCCATTTTGGCATCGATAAACGCTTCCGCATCCGGGTGTTTGATGGATATGCTCAGCATTAAAGCACCTCTGCGGCCATCCTGGGCTACCTCGCGGGTGGAATTTGAATATCTTTCCATAAAAGGAACAATACCGGTTGAGGTAAGAGCGCTATTCAGCACAGGACTGCCTTTAGGCCGGATATGTGAAAGATCATGACCAACACCACCCCTCCTTTTCATAAGCTGGACCTGTTCCTGATCGATATTAAGGATCCCACCATATGAATCCGCAAAACCCTCATGACCAATAACAAAACAATTTGACAACGAAGCTATCTGAAAGTCATTGCCAATCCCGGTCATAGGTGATCCCTGGGGGACAATGTATTTGAAATCTTTGATGAGTTCGAAAATTTCATTCTCGGAAAGTGGATTGGGATATTTGCTCTCAATCCTGGCAATTTCCCTGGCGATCCGGCGATGCATATCATCAGGAGAGAGCTCATAAATCTTTCCCATCGAATCTTTCAGAGCATATTTATTGATCCATACTGTAGCTGCCAGTTCGTCACCGTTAAAATATTTCCTTGTAGCCTCAAGAACCTGTTCAAAAGAATATTTTATTAATTCCGGTGCGGGATCAACTGAGTTTTTTTCATCTTTAACTTTATTCACAACAACACCTGAGTTTTTCTTTGAGACTAATTCATCCATGGAATATAAGAAATATTAACAGGTTAATAACTAAAACTTTAAAAGTGGGTCAGAAAAAAGAAAGTCAGGCATGCAAGATATGAATTGATGCCCCAGATGACAAGGTGATAAGAATCCTATTTATCAACAAATCGTATTAATTATCAACCCGATATCTAATGATCAGAAAAACAATAGATTAATTAATAAAACATAATCAGATCACAAATTCTTCATTAGCAATTTTCATGAATATTGCTTTAAAAGAGATCATATGTTTACGATATCTGTTACCGGTTAAAAATTGGTTAAAAAAAAGAGATATTTCATCCACTTTCAGGCATGAAATTAGTAACGAATTTTGAACCTGATATACAAACATTCTGCAAAGATAAACGCGTTATACGATTAAACCAATAATATTTATTTTTAAATATATGAAGAGCCTCGCCGTGTTGCGGCTCTACAAAAAAAATCTATCATTCAATTACCCGGTTTTTTGAATCGCATAACAATATAAAAAGATAATTGAAGTCTTACTATCAGTGAGTAAGGGCAACATCGATAATTTTACCCGTAGCACCGAGACCTGACATGATATAAGCTTTTGCATTTTCCCCGGATGTTTTTACGAGGGAGTCATTGTTGATCAGTTGGAGTAAAATATTTGAGAATGAATGATAGTCAGTTACAGAAAAACCTCCTTTGTGGTAAATAAGGTCGACAGCCTCCCTGAATTTTTTATAGTTTGGACCGAAAATAACCGGCAGGCCAAATGTTGCAGCTTCCAGTGTATTATGAATTCCTTTTCCAAATCCTCCACCGATATAAGCTATATTGCCATACCGGTATATTGATGAAAGGATTCCTATTGTATCTATAATCAATACACTGGCACCGGTCATTTCTTTATCAACTGATGAAGTATATCTGATCGTTTTCAGCCGGATTATTTCCTCAAGTTTTCTGATATTCTTTTCGTGAATTTCGTGGGGAGCAATAATGAATTTCATCCCCGGTTTATGTTCATTCATAAACCTGACGAGAATTTCCTCATCCTCCGGCCAGGTACTCCCGGCGATAAGTGTTAGATGACCTGTTGTAAAATCCCTGATCAAGGGGAATTCCGGCACTTGCTGTGTAATTGCATAAACACGGTCAAACCGGGTATCACCACTGACAGTAAAGTTCTCCACACCGATGGATTTCAAAAGCTCAGCAGAGTCACTATCCTGGATGAACAGATGGTTAAATAATCTTAATATTTTTCTGAACCATTTGCCATAACTTCTGAAAAATATCTGATTGGGTCTGAAAATACCGGAGATCAGATAAGTTTTAATACTCCTTTTTTTCAGGGTTGAAATAAAATGGTACCAATATTCGTATTTGACAAAGAAGGCAGTTTCCGGATGAATAATATCCAGGAATTTTTCAGCGTTTTTCCTGGTATCGAGAGGTAAGTAATAAACATAATCTGCACCGGGGTAGTTTTTACGGATTTCATATCCTGAAGGAGAGTAAAATGTCAGCATTATTTTTCTGTCTGGTAATTCTTCCCGGATCTTCTCAATAACCGGTCTGCCCTGTTCAAATTCACCCAGGGAGGAGCAATGGAACCAGATCATTCTGGCATCGGGATCAATCCCTGACCGCATCTGCTCAAACAACCCTTTCCTGCCCCTGATCCAGAGCCGTGCCTTTTTGTTAAACAATGAGGCAAAAAGGATAAAAAGGGAATACAACCTTATTCCAATATTATAAATGAAAAGCATTTATGGTTTTATGGTATCAAAGGCTAAAATTATCATATTTTCATTGATTTTCTAAAATCAATGAAATGGAGTAATCTGGTTTAATAATGATTAATAAATTAATCCCTCCTTAATTTACTATCTTAGTTAAAAATTTTGTTGCATGGCTGATAAACCTGTCCGTGTACGT
Source organism: uncultured Bacteroides sp. (assembly GCA_964599785.1). GTDB lineage: Bacteria > Bacteroidota > Bacteroidia > Bacteroidales > SM23-62 > LJUQ01. The sequence goes on from CAZRHW010000150.1 coordinate 3,688, forward strand.
TTTGCTCCCAGTCCGACAGGACCACTTCATATTGGAGGAGTACGTACTGCATTGTTCAACTATCTTTTTGCACGGAAACACAAAGGTACTTTTATCCTGCGGATTGAAGACACCGATCAGACCAGGTATGTCCAGGGAGCTGAAAAGTATATTATCGAATCATTGAAATGGTGTGGTATTGATATTGACGAAGGGGTATCGGCAGGTGGCCCATTCGAACCATACAGGCAGTCGGAAAGAGCAGAGTTGTACAGGCATTATGCCGGTTATCTGGTAGATGAAGGGTATGCCTACTATGCATTTGATACGCCGGAAGAACTGGATATATACAGGCAACAGTATGAAAAACAGAAAAAAACATTTAACTATGATGCCACCGTCAGGCTAAACATGAAGAATTCACTGAATCTTCCGGTGCCGGAAGTTACATCACTGATCAATAACGGATATCCGTATGTGATTCGCTATAAAATACCTGAAAACAGGGAAGTCATTTTCAATGATGTTGTACGGGGTGTCGTAAAGGTTGAGACTTCAATCCTTGATGATAAAGTTTTGCTTAAGGCAGATGGCTTACCAACATATCACCTGGCACATCTTGTGGATGACCACCTGATGAAGATCAGTCATGTGATCCGTGGCGAGGAATGGCTTCCGTCAACACCTCTTCATGTTCTGCTTTATGAAGCTTTTGGCTGGGAAAAGGAAATGCCGGTTTTTGTTCATATGCCATTAACCCTTAAACCCGATGGAAAAGGTAAACTGAGCAAACGGGATGGCGACCGTCTGGGATTTCCGGTTTTCCCGCTGCAATGGACAAATCCTGAAACAGGAGAAATATCCTCCGGCTACAGGGAATCGGGATACCTGCCGGAAGCTTTTATTAATATTCTTGCTCTTTTGGGATGGAATCCGGGGACTGACAGGGAACTTTTTACCATGAATGAACTCATCCGGGAGTTTTCTCTTGAAAGGGTCATCAAATCCGGTTCAAAATTTGATCCCGAGAAGGCAAGGTGGTTCAATCATCAGTATATTATTCAGAAAAAAGATCATGAACTGGGATACTGGCTATCCGGTGAGCTTCATAAAAGGGAACTGGATTTTTTACCTGATTATGTTTCAAGAGTAATAGGATTGGTAAAGGAACGGGCATTCCTTCTGACAGATCTGTGGAAAGAATCCTGGTTCTTTTTTCAGCGACCGGAGGAATATGATGCAAGCGTGCTGAAAAAAGTCTGGAAAGAAGATACCACGCAGATAATCAGTGATATCCGTGAAATTATAAATGGCATTACAGAATTTGACCACGATCAGATAGAAACATCTATCAGGGAATATACTGGTAAGAAAGACATTGGATTTGGCCGTATCATGAATCCTCTCAGACTTGCCATTGTAGGATCGAACCAGGGCCCGGGACTGATACAGATCATGGAGATCCTCGGCAGGGAAGAGGTTCTGTCCAGGATAACGGCTTGTCTGAGCCGGATGGAAACGTAAACCACACTTGTAGTCACAACCTACATTTGCCAGAACCAAATTCAATTACACTCAAATAAACTTTATTATCAATATCATCGCCTTTAATAGCACAACACGTAGGATCTAATATATCAGTGTACTGCTTTCGTTCCTTTTGTTAATGGTTATTTTATTCTAATTTCTTGCCATGAATAATTCTATTCCTCCAATTTATTTCCACACCTGTACAAAATCCTGAATCATCCATATTAAATATTAAATTCATTGTACCGTCAAGAGAACAAAAGCGGACACTATCCTTTGGATAAATAATTTGGGATATTTCGTCTTCAGACCTTTTATAATACATTAACCCATCTTCCATGGTAATCCTGATATTGACCGGGAATTCTTCAATTCTATATTGGCCCAGAATTTCAGGCGATATATCAATATTTTCATAAAGCGTCCTGACAGGTGGAAAGAAATTATCAATAAGATTGTCATCAGGAACCATTGTGTTCAAAGATATCCTTTCTATATTTTCACTGTCTGGTATGGTAAGCCGTGCCTCATTTTTCCCACCGGTCCAGATACTGGCATCCTGACTGATAAATTTTGATTCACCGTTTTTGTAATTTATTTCTGCAATGATTGGCACGGGCCTGTTTCCATAGTTCATCACAACCAGTTCATTTTTTTCGAAGGATTTAATTGCCAGATCTGCCGGGCCGAATTCAAAAAACCAGGGTTTCCACAACCAACCCAGGTCCTGATCCGACACATTTTCAAAAGTATAGAAGAAATCATACGGGGTAGGAGATTTTTTAGCCCAGCGTTTAATATACTCCCGGTAACATTTTAAAAACAACTCATCACCCAGATGCTGATGAATCATTGCATATACTGTCGCAGGCAGAGAGTAACTGGACTGACCATAATTCGAATTGCCAAGAAATTCTGAGGAGGTGATCAGCGGTAAGTCTGCGATTGTTCCCATAATTGTAACACTGGTGCCTATATCTGAGTATACATTGGCTGTTTCGTAATCATCATTAAAAAACCGGTTTGTCACAAGCGTGGTATTATAAGTTGCCCAGCCCTCATCCATCCAGGCCCATCGCCGTTCATTGATGCGGACATACATGGGGAAATAGG
>CAZRHW010000151.1:0-6296 GCA_964599785.1 uncultured Bacteroides sp.
CGAGCTGGAAACAAAATATGAAACCGAGAGGGTTGAACGTGAAAATACCCTGCTGAATACCCAGAATATGCTGCAGGTAACAGAACTTCAACGGCAGCGGGTCATGATCTATTCACTTGTCGGGATATTCCTCATCATCCTGGCATCCAGTATCCTGCTGTTCCGTGCATATAAAGCTATTAAACATGCCAACTTCCTGCTCGAGGAACAGAACATTGAGATCAAGCACCAGCGCGACCAGATATTCCAACAGAAACAGGAAATCACCGATAGTATCCATTATGCCAGCCGGATACAGAATGCACTCCTGCCACCTGAAAAACTTCTGAGTAAATTATCAGATCATTTCATTCTTTACAAGCCCAGGGATATTGTCAGTGGCGATTATTACTGGATGACACAGAAAGACGGCAAAACGGTCATCCTGGCTGCCGACTGCACCGGGCATGGTGTACCGGGAGCTTTCATGAGCATGCTTGGTATTTCTTTCATGAATGAGATCGTAAATAAAAGCGACATGACCCAACCCAACGAGATCCTGAATAAATTAAGAGATAATGTTGTTAATTCCCTTCACCAGACAGGTGAAGAGGGAGAAGCACAGGATGGTATGGATCTGGCCTTATGTGTGATTAATAACAATAAATCAAAATTACAGTATGCCGGCGCATATAATCCGTTGTATTTATGCCGCAATGATGAATTGTTAGAGTATAAACCAGATAAGATGCCCATTGGGATTTATAAAGAAAAAGAAGACTCTTTTACAAATCACGAAATTGATATCCGCGAAGGAGATACCCTTTATATGTTTTCAGACGGGTATGAGGATCAGTTCGGTGGACCCAGTGCAAAAAAATTCATGGCAAAAAGATTCAAGGAACTTCTTCTTTCCATCTACAAAAAACCTATGAATGAACAGAAAGGAATTCTGGACAATACCCTTGAAGAGTGGAAAGGCGAAATCGATCAGATCGATGATATCCTTGTAATGGGATTCAGGATTTAAAATCTTTCCGGCTTTTTATACCTTCTCAAGCAACCTTCCCTGATTAATTTAAGTCATCTACTGTAAGTATAAGTGCCCCGTGAGAAAAATTCAATGACCTTCTTTTCGATTAATACAACAGGCAACTTATTAAATGACACATTATTCTCAAACTGTCCCGGTTTACCGGGAATTTATAATATATCTAAATATCAATATTCCTGGTTCAATCTTACAAATCGTTATACCATATGAATCGAATATTCACTAATTTTGGACATTGATTTTGATGAACGATCTGTTTATGATGATAAAAAATTCAATGGCATGGCAACCAAAAGACGCCACAGCTCGTATCAGGTTTTATTATTCAGCAGTTACTAAAATATTAACATAATCCGCTAACCCATGAAAAAATTTTACAACTTCCTGATTGCAACCCTCTTTCTGCTCCTGTCTTTTGCAGGAGCCAGGGGACAATATGCTGAGTTCTATTTAGACTACTATGATAATTGTGAACCGGTCTATATTATTATTACAAATCTCAGTGACTCGACTGGTCTGACTGGCAAACACTTTACATGGAATATCGACGGTATGCCATATGAAACCTGGGATTTGGGGGAGATGGAGTTTTCCAAAGGGCATCACATAGTACAATTTAATCTATGGGATGATGTCGGTTTTTCTGATGATTACTGGCAAGAATTTGATATTTACGGGAGAGTTCAGGACTTTAAAATTTCTACGGGACCTGAAACCTGTCCGGGTGAATGGGTCAATTTCTGGGTAGAAGAAGATTGGTGGACGTCACAATGGACTTTTGGGGATGGAAGTTTCGGAACTTCCGAGGGGTCTCCCTCTCATCAGTATTTTCTTCCGGGCGTATATGATGTGACACTCATTGCAGATAACCAGTGTGGAACAGATACTGTTGTCAAACAGATTACGATCGCCAACACGGCTAAACCCCTGGTTGAAGCAGGGAGTGAAATGGGAGAATACTGTATCAATGATGAAGTGACCTTCCATGCATCACAGGAATTTAAAAGCTATCTGTGGAATTTCGGAGACGGACAAACATCAACCGAAAAGGATCCATCTCATTACTACGACACACAGGTTGAAAAAACATATACGGTAACCCTTACGGCAACCAATACCTGCGGTAACAGCAATACTGATACGTTTAATGTTATGTTTGTGGCTGACCGGCCTGCTGAAGCCTGGTTTGATTATTATACCCCGGACTGGTCGGATCCCTGTCCCAATGTTCCCGTTGAGTTCAGGGCCAGAGTTCCAGGTACATATGAATGGAATTTCGGTGACGGTTCGGTGGCATATGATCGTTATCCGAAAAATATTTATTCCCAACCGGGAGATTATGTTGTTACACTTTATGTAACCAATGGCTGTGGAAATACAGCGGAAAACAGTCAGAATATCACGGTTATGACACACCCCGAAGATGTACCGTATGTCGAATTTATGTTTGAGGTTCCATCCATGGACTGGGAAGAAATGCAATACCTCGATACACTTGAAGTCTGTCCTGGTGAGTTGATCAAGTTAACTAATAACACCTGGTCTATGTACAATGGAGAACCGAAATATTCCTGGGACTTTGGTGATGGACAAACATCTACCATTAAAAATGCATCTCACGTATATTCAGGTCAGGGATATTATACTGTGAAACTCACCGCGACATCCCTTTGCGGAGGTGCGGCTTCCATGACCAAATGGGTGTTCGTGACCGACGCCATCGAACCCGAAGCTATTATGGGAGTTATCCCCAGGGTGATCTGTGATGGGGAGCAGGTGTTTTTCTTTGATGAAGAAGGTGATTTTGAAAATAAATCCTTTGTTTACAGTATTGATTTCGGTGATGGCGAAGTCCTGAATAATATTACCCAACCGGCAGATACAATTCTTAATACATTGGCTAACCATACTTATACGGGTCCTGCGGGTTCACAATTCATTTATGTATTTACTGTAAAAAATAAATGCGAAAACACGCTGACGTTTAGTGATACAATAAGCATTACTGACGATCCGCTGCATAAAACCTTCTATTATGTGGAAAATTCTGCCACAGTTGAAGAAAACATTCCTCTGGAAGACTGGAGTAAGCGGAAAGATCCCAGCGATCATGAGATATTACTCACAGTATCATGGCCCGTCTGGTATGAAGGATTGGACACGAACTTTTATGTTTATTTCTGGTATGGCGGATTTGAACCAGATAGTGACGATCCGGGATCTCCTCAGGGATTCCTGCATTTCACTTCACACAATATCAATTATGGTGATACGGCAACTGCTTATATCCCGCTTAATCCCCTTGCACCGCCTGTTATAGGGATGGCAGCAGGCTGGGGCTGTACAGGATTAGTCGAACTGGGAATTGAGCCCGATGCATGGGGTATACCTACCTGTGAAGGATCTCCGGTAACCAGCATAGGCCTGATACCCGGCGGGCATACAACCCTTACGGATATTGCCTGTGATGGGATCGTTATCAATCCCGACTGGAGTGGTATCTGTATGTCGGATCTTCCGTTTCAACGTAGTTATTATGAGGTTAACCCGAATAATTTTGTGCAACTTGGAATATGGACGGATGATATGAGTTATAACCTTTACGGGACAGGTGACATGGAAGGTTATAACTGGATGACGGATATTTCATGGGGCGATTGGCAAATTTTGGAAGGCAATGAAATCACATTCACCGACTGGGGTGATTGTGCCGAGATGACAGGATATTATACGTATACAAGAAATGGGGATACCATTGAGTTTACCTTAATGGATGATCCCTGTACCCTGAGAGCCAATTATCTTACAAAACAAAAATTCATCCGGAAAAAGGATTATGGCATGACCTATGATATGTCGGGATGCCCTGGTGATGACGTCCTGTTTAAGATTGCAGGAGGGATCAGTTATGAATGGCACTTCGGGGATGGATATACCAGTAACCAGGCCTATCCGAAACATGCGTACAGTGAAGCGGGGATTTATAATGCATTTGTCGTGGCTACCAACGCATGTGGAAGAACGGATACGATCAGGACAACCGTTACCATCAGGAACAATAACCTGCCATATGCCGACTTCTGGACTGACAAATGGGATATCCCGCGGTATGAACCAGTTCAGTTTTTGACAGGTGGTGAATGGATGGATCAGGCTGGTAATTATACATACCTGTGGGATTTTGGTGACGGGACAACCTCAACTGCTAAAAGTCCTTTTCATGCCTATGAAAGAGATGGTGATTATATAGTCACGCTGAATGTCACAAACGGCTGCGGTACAAGCACCTATGAACAAAATATATGGATACAGGATGCCATTGCAACATGCAATGCCAAGTTTGACTATAAAGTATCCGGTGACACCGTAAGGCTTACGGACCTTTCATGGGGTGAACCAACTTCCTGGTTCTGGGATTTCGGGGATGGCTTTACCTCCACACAACAGAATCCAAAACATATTTATAACCGCAATGGCATTTACTTTATATGTTTATCCATTTTCGATGAAAGCACCGATTGTGCATCACAGATATGCCGCGAAGTTCCGGTTGGTACGATTGGATGCCGGGCCGATTTCAGATTTACAGTAAACGAAGCCCTTAACAGTGTCCGCTTCACAGATGCTTCAACCAATGCAATGGAATGGTTCTGGGATTTTGGTGACAATACTTATTCCGCCGAACAAAATCCTGCACATACATACAGCGGACCAGGTATGTATGTTGTGTATCTGGCGACATATAATAACACTACAGGTTGTTTCGCTGAAGTTGAAAAACAAGTTCAGGTCGGTGCAGATCAGACAAATGTCTGTTTTGCCGATTTTTCATTCTTTGTTGATGAAGCTAATAAGAAAGTGGTATTGACAGATAAATCATCAAGCAATATTACTGATTGGTACTGGACTTTCGGGGATGGCACCTTCATTTCCCAGAGGAATCCGGAACATATATATCCCAAGCCGGGAATATATCAAGTTTGTCTTATTGTATTCGACCAGTATAGTGGAGGCACTGCCGAGATTTGTAAGAAAATACCTGTTGGCGTCTCAACCTGTAACATTAATGCTGATTTCGCATATTTTATAGATATCAGCACGGATGCAATAACATTCAATGATAAATCGACAGGGAACATTACGAAATGGTTCTGGAATTTCGGAGATGGGACAACTTCATCAAAGCAAAATCCAAAACATGTTTACACACAACCAGGATACTACCTTGTCACATTGTCTGTATCTGATGCCACAAATGCTTGTGCAGACCACGTTGCAGCATTTGTCCAGGTTGGAACCGTCGACTGCCGTGCTTTCTTTGAATATACGATTGATGCAGTCAACAATAAAGTAACCCTCACAGATAAATCGAAGGGTGACATTTCAGATTATTTCTGGTTCTTTGGTGATGGTTCTTCCTCAGTGCTAAAGAACCCTGTGCATACTTTCGATTACCCGGGACTTTATTTTATCGAGCTTACAGTTGTTGATGCATCAGGACTATGCATGGATTATTACTTCGAACCGGTACAGGTCGGAAATTTTACATGCCAGGCAAAATTCAATTATTTTATCGATTCACTATCCAATGTGGCCTACTTTAACCCGGATGCTATCGGCGATGTTACAGACTACCTGTGGTTCTTCGGAGATGGTTCAATATCAACTGAATCCGACCCGGTTCACATGTTTACGCAACCCGGGTATTTCACCGTTGGCTTGAATACATTTGATGTTGCATCAGGATGCATGGATTATTACGAGGAAACCATCCTGATTGGCCGTCAGGGAATCGATTGCCGTGCAAACTTTATGTACATGACCAATCCGGATAACCTGGAGGTTAGCTTTACGAACAACTCAAAAGGTAATATAACTGACTATGTGTGGAACTTCGGCGACAGACAAATCGGAACCAATGAGAATCCCAAACATACCTATCTTAAAGGAGGTTATTATTATGTCTGTCTGACAGTTATGAATACATTTGGCATTACCAATACTGTCTGTAATATGATCCAGGTAGCTCCAAATCAGGAAAAAGACTGTCTGGCCAAATTTATTTACACTGTTGATTCAGCCACCATGAGTGTGCGTTTTACAGACAAATCGTTTGGAGAACCCGATGGCTGGTTCTGGAATTTTGATGATGGCGGTAGCGCCACTACACAAAATCCTTTCCATTCATACACCCAACCCGGATTCTATATTGTCAGACTGAGATGCTACTCTGGCGTGATAGTTGACATTTTTACTTGTATAT